>CAZHHS010000055.1:0-11213 GCA_964532395.1 uncultured Desulfobacterales bacterium
CGGTAAAAAAGACCGACCTGATGGCCTACAGTCGACCCAGGACGGGAGGCATCATCGCCCTCACATTGGCGGAAGGCGATGAACTCATCGCCGCCCGGATTACCGACGGCACCCAAAATGTGTTTCTGGGCTCCGCCTTAGGCAAATCCATCCGTTTCCACGAATCCGACGTCCGCAGCATGGGGCGAGTGAGTCGCGGAATCCGGGGGATGAACCTGGCCGAAGGGGATCACCTCGTCGGCATGGAAGTGCTTACCAACAGCAAGACCCTGTTGGCCATTACCGAGAACGGTTTCGGAAAACGCACCGCTATCGACGAATACCCGGTCCAAAAACGGGGCGGAAAGGGTGTAATTACCATCAAAACGACCGAACGAAACGGGATGGTCAGAGCCATTTTACTGGTCACCGACGACGACGACGTCATGTTGATGAGCGACCGGGGAAAGATAATCCGGATGCCCGTCAAGGATATCTCCGTCATCGGACGCAACACTCAGGGAATTCGCCTGATAACCATGGCCCCGGGAGAACGGGTGACCAGCGCGGCCCGGCTTGCCGAAAAGGACGTATAGATAACCACGGTCCACTATTGATGGCATCCCCCGGGGAGGAGAACGGATATGAAAATCGGTGTTGTCGGTGCGGGCGCCTGGGGAACGGCCCTGGCCAATCTCTTGGCGGAGAAGGGATTCCCGGTGGATCTGTGGGCTTTTGAACGACAAGTCTGCGAGGACATCTCGGAAAGCGGCGAAAACAAGTGGTTCTTGCCGGAGGTAAGCCTTTCAAAAAACCTTGTCCCCTCCAACGATCTGGACCGGGTGGCCATGGGCAAGGACATGCTGTTGCTGGTCATGCCGTCCCATGTGTTCCGATCCGTGGCAACCCAGCTGGTCCAACATCCCACGGAAGAAACCATCATCATCAGTGCCTCAAAGGGCATAGAAAACCAGACCCATCTAACCATGACGGGGATTTTGAAACAGCTCCTCCCCCCCAGGCTCCATCCGCGGGTTGCCGCCCTTTCCGGACCGAGCTTCGCCAAGGACGTGGCCGTCGGCATTCCCACCGCCATAACCGTGGCGGCGACGGGCAAATCGGTGGCTCACAAGGTTCAGTCCACCTTTGCCACCCCTTCGTTTCGGGTCTATACGGGTCACGATATCATCGGCGTGGAACTGGGCGGGGCGGTTAAGAATGTAATGGCCATCGCCGCCGGTATTTCAGACGGACTCGGCTTGGGGCTCAATACCCGGGCGGCCCTTATCACCAGAGGGCTGGCCGAAATCCAACGCCTGGGGGTTCGACTTGGCGCCCAGTCGAAGACCTTCATGGGATTGGCGGGAATCGGAGACTTGGTCCTGACCTGCACAGGGACGTTGAGCCGCAACTGGACAGTGGGCAACAGCCTGGGCAAGGGCATGAAACTGGACGCCGTCATATCGAAGACCCGAACGGTAGCCGAAGGGGTCAAGACCACAAAATCGGTTTACAATCTGTCCCGGAAATTGGATGTGGAAATGCCCATCGCTGAACAAGTCTATTACATCCTTTACGAAGACCGGGACCCACGGGAAGCCCTCAACGTGCTGATGAGCCGCGACCTGAGGCAGGAGCACGATGAAGAGTAACGCCCATAAAGGCGAGGGGCATCGGAGCCGTCTGAGAGATAAGTTTATGACCGCCGGCTTGAGCGGCTTCCATGATTACGAGGTCATCGAACTCTTGCTGACCTTGGCCACACCGCGCATGGACTGTAAGGAACCGGCCAAGGCCGCCTTAAAACGGTTCAAAACCCTCCCGGGGGTCATCGAAGCCCCTCGGGAGGAACTGCAGGAAATCAAGGGCATCGGCCCCAGAAATGTGTTCGGCCTCAAATTGATCAACGCCGTTTCCAGTCGGTATTTACATAAGAAGGTCGTGGGAAAAGATCCCCTGAATTCATCCCAGGCCCTGTTTGACTACCTTTACCACGACCTGCGGGACAAAGCCCGGGAGGTTTTCAAGGTCGTCTTCCTGGATTCTCAAAACCGGGTTATGGCTATCGAAACCCTCTTTGAAGGCACCCTCACGGCTACCAGTATTTATCCCAGAGAGGTGGTCAAGGAAGCCCTCAGACGAAACGCCGCGGCCCTGTTTCTTGTACATAACCACCCCTCCGGTGTGCCCCGCCCATCCAAGGAGGACACCCGCCTCACCCGCCGACTGGTTCACGCCTGCCGGGTGATGGATATCACCATCCATGAACATATGATCATCGGAGACAATACCTACTTCAGCTTTGCCGACCACGGCTATATTGCGGAGATGAACCGAGAATATGACGCCGCGCAATGACGGCACAAACCGGACGCCACTGTCCCATGAAGCAACCGCCAGGCCGACAGAGTCACAGAACCGGGACACGCGGGAAGATAACGCGCCGGCACGACACATTTGAGATCACGCCAGATCATTCCAGTTATTTCATTATATTCCAATAACTTATCTTGCTCGAAGGGAAAGCGAACCCCGGCGTCGGAAACCTTGCCGCTCCATTCCCTTTAACCCGCAGGGTTCACAATGTTCCCTCACCAAAGACCTGCCAACCCCAAAACCGAATCGTCTACGTTCATTGGAACGTCCCCTGTCTGGTCATGTCTTCGGTCCCGGATGAGCCGAGCCACACTACCGAACTGAACCAGGAACCCTTTATTGGACAGACTTGGGAGCAAAGTCCCTGTAGTAATAGCGACCGATCCCGTCAAGGGAAAAGCAAGGGAACATCAAGGACCTCGCAAGCCGGCTCACAACGACGGCGAGACGTTCGACAGTTTGGTGACACCCTCGAGGGTGCATATTGTTTCCACCGGCCCTGGGCACCTACAACTGCAGTTAGTGATTTTTGGTTCTATATCAAGCAGTTATATCGAATTTCGCTTTTTGTTGGCTTCGGTATATTTATTGCCATTCCATTTCACCGACTATCGGCGCCCGGAAAACGAAAACACCGGGAAACGGAATTCAGACCGATCCGTACATATCGTTGAAACACCCAAAAGAAAGGGGGCATCATGAAAGACGCAGGGCATCTGATCTTATCAGTCATGTCGGTATTGATTTTTGCTACGTGGGCGGGTCCGGCCCTAGGGGAACAACCCGATTGTTTTACGTCCAGCCTTCATCACACCGGCGAAGGCATGAGGTACTGGTATGAGGCCGAGGACGGCTTCATGGCCATCACGGGCACACCGTACAACGAGCTGGGGTGTAAAGGCTGCCATGTTCAGGGATGCAATACCTGTCACTTGGACCAGACAAAAGACGGTTCCGTCTATTCAAACGAGAAAGCCCGGTCCAGCAAGACCTGCCTGAAGTGCCATGCCCGGGAAAAGGCCACCATCAAGTACGACGAAATGGTGGAATGCCCCGGGGTACACGCCAAGGCCTTCATGACCTGCATGGATTGTCACAGCAAAGAAGAGGTACACGGAGACGGTCATCGCTACCACAGCATGCGGCAAGCCGGGGCCATGGATGCGGCCTGCTCCAACTGTCATACCGCGGATAGTGACGCCTACCCGCCTGTGCCCGACACGAAATCCCACAAGATTCACAAGGACGAATTGGCCTGCAATGCCTGCCACGTCCAAAACACCATGGCCTGTTACAATTGTCACTTCGGCGTTCTGGCGGAGACAAAAAGCAAACCGAAGAGCTTTGCCACCAAGGTGAAGGACTTCCTTCTACTGGTCAAATACAGAGGCAAGGTCACCAGTGGAACGATGCAAACACTGGTCGGAAAAAACAACGAACCCTTCATCACCTACGTGCCTTACTTTACCCATTCGGTCATGAGCGAGGGCAGGAAGTGCGAGGCATGCCATGCCACGGAAGCCGCCACCATCCTGGCGGCGTCCGAAACCTTCGCAGCAGCCGACTTCAAAGATGGGAAGCTGGAATTCTACAAAGGGGTTATCCCGTTGGTACCGGGGCTCTTGGAGTGGCCCTTCTTGGAGAAAAAAGATGGGCAGTGGGTACCTTTCGAACCGGCAGAGCGGCCGCTCATTCAACTGGGCGTCTACGCCGAACCATTCACCCACGATGAGCTGAAGAAGTTGGAAACCGCACACGTATACAAAAGATAAAAATATCGGCTTCAAAAAGATCATGAAAACCGGTCCGGCGGAGGGCGAGGGTCCTATCCTACCTTCCCCTTCGCCGCCGCCGGACCATAAACAGCCAAAGGAAAACACCCCCAAGGCGAACCGTTTCTTCAGGGCTCGACAATCCCCAGCCTTTGTATTTTTCGCCGCAGTGTGTTTTTGTCTATTCCGAGCTCGGCGGCGGTAACCATCTTTTTCCATTGATTCCTTGCCAGAGCTTGCTCGATGGTCCGTTTTTCCGCCTCCTTCAGGGTTAATCCGGCAGCCAGGTTGACCGAACCGTTCTTGGGTATCACATGTTCCGGCAGGTGCTGTAGTTCGATGAGCTCCTTCTGGCAAAGCACGAACGCGTGTTCTATGGCATTTTCGAGTTCCCGGACATTACCCGGCCAGTCGTACATCATCAGTGCCGCCATGGCCTCCTGAGTGACACCAGCGATCTTTCTCCCACTGAAATGATTGAAATGGTCCACAAAATGATCCACCAAAAGGGGAATATCTTCTTTTCTGTCCAGAAGTTTTGGTAAGACCAGTTTGATGACGTTGATTCTAAAATAGAGATCTTCACGAAACCCGCCCTGTTGCACCAGCGCCGCCAGGTCTCTGTGGGTGGCGGCGATGACTCTGGCGTTGGTCTTGACGGATTGGGTGGACCCTAAAGGTTCATAGACTTTTTCCTCCAATACCCGTAAAAGCCTCATTTGCACGGTCGATGAAATGTCACCGATCTCGTCGAGAAAGATACTCCCATTCTGAGCGACGGCAAAGCGTCCCAGCTTGTCTCGCTTGGCATCGGTAAACGCACCGGCCTTGTATCCGAACAGCTCCGACTCGCACAGATTGTCCGGTAGGGCGCCGCAATTCACCGCGACAAAAGGCCCGTGTTTCTGCTGACTGTTGTTGTGAATCGCCCGCGCCACCAGTTCTTTGCCGGTTCCGCTGCCCCCTTCAATCAGCACCGTACTGTTGCTTTCGGCAATCTGGGGAAGTATGGAAAACAGCCTAAGCATCTTTTCACTCTTGCTCACGATATCTTCAAAAGTATGCCGCCTCGATATGGCCTTTTTCAACTTATAAACGACCGAAAGGTCTCGAAAGGTCTCCACACCGCCGATGACGGAACCGTCGCTGTCCCTTAACAGCGTTGTGCTGGAACTGATGGGTATGCGTTTCTTGTCAGCCCGCGTTATGAAGACCGGCCGACTGACGATAGGCCTTTCGGTGGCCAGTGTTTCCTTGAGAAAACATCCATCTTTACAGACATTCGCGTGCAACACATCCCAGCACGGCCGACCCAATGCTTTGTGTCTGGAAAGACCGGTAATCCGCTCCGCCGCCTTATTAAAGGACGTGATCTCAAAATCGAGATTCACTGTGAAAACACCATCCGCGATACTATCCAAAATGATCTCATAATGTTCTTCCGTCGGATGCCTGGTTTTTCTCGTTTTCACCGCTCACCTCCGATGCTTAAACAAAACCCTCGGGAACCTGTCGGAGAACTTACCGGAGAGCGACTTTGAACGAAAATAGGCGCTCTCCCCCAGGCTGCGAGGCTTCTATCTTAGTTTAAAGCCTATAACCTGCCGAAATAGGGTGTCAATTCAAATCAGATCATTTTTTCTTGACTTTGATAAATCAATTGCTACCATTAATGGTCAAATCGGTTCAATACTTTATTGTAGCGTTGCAACGAAGGCAACAAAACCCTTACGAAAAGGAGGTGCGCAATGAAGATCCGCAAAGTGCAAAAATGTAGCAAAGGGCTTTGTAAGTGCAAGAGCTCTTGCTAGGGTAAACCCATTCTCAGAACCAGGCATGGACCGAGCCCATGTCTGGTTCTTTTTTTGGCGCCGTTTCGTCACATACCGGCCGCCGGGACTGGATACACATCTTTCGAGCGATCGGCTTGGGCCATGTTTCTGTCTTCGATGGTCGTGCCCCAATGACCGCTGCAAGCAGCCAGACCGAAATACCCATGTCCTCCCCGAGAAAACTTATCTGCCACCCTTATTGCGCCTACTACAAGTCAGAGGCGAAGGAAGAAATGGCCTGCGGCGGGCTAACCGTTCTTGCCCCCCTGCTTGAAGCGCATCCGGAGCTCATCGCGGTTCTTGATATGGAGAACACTACGCCTTTCAAGGACCCGTACCCCCATCTGTTTCATCATCTGTTATGTCGCCATTGCGATTTCTTCATCGACGGTTGCGATTTCACGGATCCTGAATTCACGGACCCGGCTCCCCCTTGCGGGGGATACGTGGCAGCCGACGCCCTGCTGCAAAGATCGCCCGCCCACGAACCCATTCTCTTAGAGGCCTTAACCCCCAAGGATCTCCCGGTGACTCTCGATTCAAAATGTACCCTGAAACAATTGGAGTCTCCCTATCTCTATCATATCGGCCGGGACGAGCTGTATGAACTCGACGAGAAGAGTTTTGACTTTTTGCGCCGGTGCGACGGCCACCATCTCCTATCGGACCTCTCGGCGGACATGGCCTTTCTCGATTTCTGCTTACAGGAAGGGGTGCTTTGCCTGGGCAAGGAATGTCCATCTCCCTCCATCCGCCTGGCAACCTCGCCCATCCCTTCTCTCAGATACTTGGAGATGCAATTGACCAGTCGATGCAACCTCCGGTGCAGACATTGTTACCTGGGAGAGCCCCAAACAGAAGACCTCTCCCTTTCCTCGGTGCTCTCCGCTTTGGATGAGTTTGAACAGATGCAGGGCCTTCGCGTTCTTGTTTCCGGAGGCGAGCCCTTGCTGCACCCCGGTTTTTCTCAACTTTCCAAAGCACTGCCCCGATTTCAGTTTCGCAAGGTCCTGTTAACGAACGGCACGTTGCTTCGTGAGAAAAACCGGGCATTATGGGCGGGGTTTGACGAAATTCAGTTCAGCTTGGACGGGCTCCAAGCCGGACACGAAGTCCTTAGAGGGCCGGGAACATATGCCAAGGCCATGAAAGGCATCGAGACCGCTCAGGCCGCGAATATCCCTATCTCCATTGCCACCATGGTTCACTCTCACAACCTGGAAGACTTTGCCCGACTGGCGAACCTGGTCACCGATTTGGGGGCTATCGAGTGGAGTATCGATGTGCCGTGTGCAACCGGTCGATTGTCGGCTCACCCGGAGTTGAGCGTATCTCCCGAACAAGGCGCCCCGTTTCTCCGATACGCCTTTGGGGGCAGTTACCACGGCGCCGAAGAAGCCTATGCATGCGGATACCACCTTTGCACGGTGAGCCCGCAAGGCAATGTCTTAAAATGTGGGTTCTTTGATGATACCCCCCTGGGAACGTTGACAGAGGGGCTGGAAACGTCATGGAAACGGTCGCGACACCTGCCGCTTTCCGAGTTGGCGTGTTCCCAGTGCCCGCATATACTTGAATGTAAAGGCGGATGCCGTTATCGTGCAGAATCCCCGCGGGGCAAGGACCCCGTTATGTGCGCCCTATACGGGGTGGGATAGGGCCTTTCCAGACTTTTCAGAAACGACCACATAACAATTGACCTAGAACCGAATACCGAGGCAATCTGGAGGGTAAAAATGAAGGTTTTCAACCTAAAAGAGAACATCGACGCAACAGGGGAGTGCATAGTGGGCGCCAAGGAAACGGGAAGCCACGCCTGTTACTTGATCTACGGCACCATGACACCGGAGGAAAAAGAGAGGCCGTTCAAACCGGGTGCCGGCCACGAGGAACTCCTTTTGGTCATCCGGGGACGGCTACGGGTCAGCGGTCATGTCACGGGGACCTTATCGGAGGGCCAAGCCATTCACCTCAAAGGGGACGAAACCTGCCGATTGGAAAATATCTCCGGTACCGATGCCGTCTATGTCATCTCCGGCGGACATTCCGAAGGCGGGCACCACTAGCGGTCACCCAACGCACCGACCGAAAACAGGGCGGGAGATATCGCCGCTCCGGCTAATCGACAACAATCACGGAGACGCCTTCGGCGCTTTGTACGATCTTGTTGGAGACACTTCCAAACAAAAACCGTTTTATCCCCGAGAATCCTCTTCGGCCGATCACCAGCGTATCATAATTTCCCTTTTTCGCTTCCGAAATGATGTCCCTGGCGATACCCGCCTTTTTCTTTCGGATTCGAATGGCAATATCCTTGGACGCAAAACCGGCTTTGACCAGAACCTTCTTGGCCTCTTCCATGAAGTCTTTCATCCGCATCTTCTTGGTATCTTCCAACGAACAAAAGGTCTGTTTGTTCTGTTGAAAAGTGGGGGTGAGGGAAGGTCCATCCAGTTCACAGCCGGACGTCGCATCGGGGACAATGCTTAGCAGCGTGAGTACCGTTTCCGGCTGAAACCGCTTTGCCACGTATTCCACCGCTTTCATCGAATTATTCGACTCATCCAATGCCACAAGAATTCTCTTCGCCATTTTTTCTCTCTCCTTTCAACCCGCCGTTACCGACTTCGAACAACCGACCACATAGCTACACGGTGCCCGTTGTCCATCGTTTATACCCTTTATATCATTGTATAGCTCACGTCAAGTCTCCCCCGTCCGGTCACATGCGATCCGGTCACATGCATCCGGTCTCACGCATCCGGTCTCACGCACCGGGTCTCATGCACTCGGGACGGGTCCCGTTTGACTTATGCTGCCTTCATCCTATATACCTTGTGCCGTGGTAAGAAACGGCCTATTCACAAACCCCCAACGTTGCAAAAGTCGAGGATGCCGAATCAGTCTCCGATAATACAAATAGCCGAAGACGCGTCCGGCGTGGCCCGGCTTGGCGCCGCCCTTTTTGCTGCCACCATCCGAACGGAAGTAGATAAAAAAGGAAGCGCCTTCGTCGCCCTGTCCGGGGGGTCTACACCGCGGCCCATGCACCGGCTGTTGGGGCAACCACCCCTTCGGCACGACATCCCCTGGCACCACCTATACCTGTTTTGGGTGGACGAACGGTGCGTCCCCCACACGGACGAAGCCAGCAACTTCGGGACGGCCCGGCGGGACTTCCTGGGGAACTTGGACATCCCCCGGGATCAGATTCATCCCATGCCGACGGAACCGGGCTCCCAGGAAGCGGCTCAAGCCTATGCGGGAGAAATAGAAAGAACCGTGCCCAAAAACCACGGGGGCGTGCCGTGCTTTGACATCGTACTTTTAGGCATTGGAGAAGACGGACATACGGCCTCTCTCTTTCCCGACCACGACGCCTTGGCGGAAGACGCCCGGTGGATTATCCCCGTTCGCGGCGGCCAACCTTTGGTGGATCGGTTCACGATGACACTCCCCCTACTGAACGGGGCCAAACACGTTGTCTTCTTGGTTTCCGGCACCCCCAAGGCGACCATGGTAAAAGAGATTTTGGGCAGCGGAACTAAAAGATCTTTGCCGGCTCAACAGGTGCGTCCCATGAGCGGTAGCGTGACCTGGATTCTGGATAAGCACGCCGCGTCCCGTTTGTGAGAAAAGCCGGTGGTCATTTCGTCTTGCCGCGGCGACTGATCGCATAATTGCCAGGCTTGCCCGCGAAGGGCATAATCAACAATCGTGGCAAGGTGAGTTCCCGGGAATTCCGAAACTGGAGAAGCCCTATCCGCATGCCTTGATGTCCGTCCCTGGGCTGAGCGCGATACGTGCCTAAGAGGCGGTCCCACCAGGGCAGGTTGAAACCGAAGTTTGTATTGGTTTCGGTCGGGTATATGGAATGATGAACCCGATGCATGTCCGGCGTAACGATTATATACCGCAATAAACGGTCCAACCCCGGGGGTATCGAGATGTTTCCATGGTTAAACATGGCCGCCCCGTTTAGGACGATCTCAAAAACGAGTACCGCCAGAGGCGAGGGTCCGAAAACAACCACGGCGGAGAGCTTTATACCCATGGAAATGACGATCTCGATTGGATGAAATCGGAGTCCGGTGGTCAGGTCAATATCCAAATCGGCGTGGTGGACCATATGCAATCGCCACAGCATGGGAACGGCATGAAACATGACATGCTGGATGTACAGGACAAAGTCCAAGACCGCGATCCCAAGCAGGAGCTCCACCCAGCCCGGCAGCTCATAGTTGTTTAACAGGCCCCACCCCCGCTGCTGAGCCATTAAGGCCATATCCACGGCCAGGAGCGGGAAAAGCAAACGCAACGCCGGCGGGTTAAGGGCGATCATTACCCCGTTAGTCGCCCATCGCGATTTTTTGGAAGTGGTCAGCCGACGACGGGCCGCTAAGGCTTCCCAAAGCGCCACAACGACAAAAATGGCCGAGAAGAACCCCAGCCGACTAAGGGTATGGTGTTCCATAAGCCGATCTCCATACAGGCCTGCACATACGCCTACCTATGGTTAACACAGGAAACCGACGTTGGCAATTTCCGCCCGTCCAATGGGTTGCCCCGAGAGCCTGGAATATGACATAGCGGCAAAATACTTGAGTAAATACCGGTCATGCATTAGGATACCCGATGTCCTTTTGGAACCACAAATTGAGGGGGCCGCTTATGAAAGCAGGGAAACTGATAGCCGAGCTTGAAGAATTTGAACGGTTGCTGAAAGAGTTTGAACGTCAGAAGCAGTCCCTTCTCGGAAAACCGGTCGCCGGATTGCACGATGACTGGACACCACAAGAACAACGGGTTCATTATTCGTTCGACGACTTCAGGCTCCTGTTGATCCGGACATATTATCGCCTCAGACCCTATATCGAAACGTATAGCCGTTGCTTCCGGACCACGAAAGAAGACGGTACGGCGGGTGAGGAGATATATGAAGTCCTCATCGAAAAGAGTTCGGCCGATTTCGCCGTACTTTATGACGACCTGGAGCAGATACGAAATCACCTTCGCCAGTATGATTCCGACACCATACTCGACAAGCAGGGACGCCCCAAAGAAGATGCAAAGCCTCGGTAACGATGGGGCAAAGCCAAGGTCGGTGAATATGTTTTACACTTTGATCAGTCCCGGTAACATCCCATAAACCGCGCACAGGGCGACGACGGATAATCGCGTATGGGAAAACATTCCAAGTGGGTCAAGATCGCAGTATTGGCCGTAATGATCGGGGGCCTGCTTTTTTTGCATT
>CAZHHS010000056.1:0-11193 GCA_964532395.1 uncultured Desulfobacterales bacterium
GACGGGCGGAAGCCGAGATGGCAAAATGTGAAGTTATTTTTGCGCGAGCCCTTAGATCTTGCCGTCCCGGTGCAATCTCAGGGCTTCGTCGTATACCGCCTTGCGCGGGATATCATATCGTTTGGCCACCGTTTTGACGAGATCCGAGACAGAGGCATAGGCGTTTTCGCTGCGAACCGCTATTAGGTGTTTTTTGATGACCTCGTGCTCAGTAACGCCGGGGGCCTCGTATCCGGCCACGAGGAGGGTGCACTCACCGCGTACAGACTCTCGAGCGGCGATGTTTTCCAGTATCGTCGTTAATGGACCCCGAAGGACTTCTTCATAAACCTTAGTCAGCTCTCTGGCCATGACGGCTTCCCGGTCACCCAAGACTTCCACCAAAGAAGCAATCAGTCCGGACATCCGACGAGGGGATTCATAAAACACCAACGTGGCGGGGTGATATTTCACATTTTCGAGCAACTGTTCGCGCCGGGTCGCCTTTCGCGGGACAAAACCCACAAAGAGGAAACTATCCGTGGGGAGACCGGAAATACTGAGCGCCGCCACAACTGCCGAAGGCCCTGGGACGGGAACAACAGGTATAGCGGCGTCAATGGCGCCCCTTACCAAATAATACCCGGGATCAGAAATCGAAGGTGTTCCGGCGTCGGTAATCAGTGCCACAGAATCTCCCGATTTTATTCGGGCAAGTAGTTCCGGGGTCCGCTTTTCCTTGTTATGGTCGTGAAAGGAGATCAACGGGGAGGAGATCTCGTAGTGAGAAAGGAGCTTGCGACTGTGGCGGGTATCTTCAGCCGCCACCAGATCCACCTGTTCCAGGATTCTCACCGCACGAAAGGTAATATCCTCCAGATGTCCGATAGGGGTGGATACCACAAAAAGCGACCCCGGCGGCGGAAAATCAGTTCCCATTTTTGCGTGAGCCCTCAGTACGCAAGGTCGAAAGCATTGCGAACGATTTCGACTTCCGGCCGGGAGGCGCACAGTTTAACGGCTACCACATCAAACCGAGCCTTCTCACCCGATTGACCTTTACGCTTCAGATATTCCAGGGCCACCATAGAGACCTTCCTTTGTTTCTTACGGGTCACCGCGGATTTGGGATTGCCAAAACGATCGCCACGGCGGGCCTTGACTTCCACAAACACGAGAACGCCGCCGTCGCTGGCGACAATATCAATTTCACCCAGTTTGCAGCGATAGTTGACGTCCAAGATTTTATATCCCGCATTTTTCAAGGCCGCTATGGCTACCGATTCGCCCAGGGCTCCCACCTGTCCCCGATCATCGACCCACTGACGGCCTTCGTCCGTCGCCCGCCTACTCCCCTTTCCTATCATGAGGACTTACCTCGATGTCGCAGGGCAGCGTTCCAAGTCAAAAAAAGGGCCCTGGCTGTGAGGATTTTTTCGCAAGCGCTTACAGGTATTCCCGCACCCGACGAAAACTCTTTCGGTGAATCGGGCAACACCCATGCAAGCGAATGGCGGCACAATGCGCCTGAGTGCCGTAGCCCTTATGTCGACCAAAGCCAAACTCAGGATACTCCCGATCGTAAACGCCCATCATCCGATCCCGGGTCACTTTTGCCACTATCGACGCCGCAGCGATGGACCGACACCGCCCATCACCTTGCTTAACCAGATTTTGGGGTAACAGCGATTTTATGGGAAAGGTACCGTCGACCAAAAGATAATCGGCTGCGGGACACAGGTTATCCACGGCAACTTCCATGGCCAGGAGTGTCGCCTGGAGAATATTTAGGCGATCAATCTCTAGAGGATCCACGATACCAATGCCGACGGAAACCGCCTTTTCGTAGATGATATCGAAAAGCCGATCACGTCTGCCCGCTGTCAGCTTCTTGGAATCGTTCAGACCATCTATCCGAACGTGTCGCGGAAACACCACGGCAGCCGCCACGACCGGACCGGCCAACGGACCTCTACCCGCCTCGTCAATGCCTGCAGGAAATGCATATCCGCGACAGTGGGCCTCTTCCTCGAGTCCTTCGGAATCAATTACCATGAGTCAGCGGTAAATCGTCCAATGAAAGGGTGGCCCGGAATTACGTGGGACGCAACTCCTTGATTCTCGCCGCCTTGCCTCTGAGCTTCCTCAGATAGTAGAGCCGAGATCGCCGGACCCGTCCCCGGCTGACCACCTCTATTTTGTCAATGCTCGGGGAATTCAGCGGGAAGGTTCGCTCCACACCAACGCCGTAGGAGACCTTTCGAATGGTAAAGGTCGCATTGGTTGTTCCCTTGCGTTTTCTAATGACGACACCCTTAAAGACCTGGATCCGTTCTTTTTCGCCTTCTTTTATCTTCACTGACACACTAACGGTGTCCCCCGATTTGAACGCCGGCAAGTCAAAACGCATCTGTTCTTTTTCTATCGCTCTAATTATCTCCATCTCTTCCTCCAATTTGTGATCCGCCGGATCGAGAACCCGGATACCCGATGCCCGCTCGCTGTGTGAAACGACCCAGGCCGCCGGACGGTTTTTCCTGCCATAAGACGACGATCAATGACCGAAAAAACGGTCCAACACAACGGCCACGGCGCTTCGAACAGGCAAATGATTGTAATCCGTAGGCCCAAAGATCGGTTCCAGAATATAATCGGCCGCCCCTATAACCGAGTGAGCCAACCCCCAGGCGGTTCCAAAAAGCATTAAAACCGGTCTTCCCGATTTCAGTATTTGGTAACAGTCACTGAACCCAATGCCGCCCGCCTGAGGCCGAGCATCGGTGGCCACCACAATCGGGCGCCCCTGTCCCCGATTTTCCAGGACAGTGACGACCTCGTCCAGACAGCCAGCCAAACGTATGAGTTCCAGTGCCTTTTTTCGATCCGGGTTGTATCTTCCGCCGGCACCGGCGGTCCAGTGCCCGACAATACGCTTTACCAAGGACTGCTGATCGAGCAAGGGGGTAACGACGTAGACATTTTCGATGCCGTATGTCTTGGCCGCTCTGGCAATATCGTGCAGGTCAAGGTTACTGACCGCAGAAGCAATGACATCCCCACCCTTGTTGTAGACCGGGTAATGGATCAGGGCCAACGATACCATGAAACCGTTTGCGGGCACAAAGATTCAGCTCCATCTGGTCGCATGCCCGGGCCGCCAGGTCCTTTCACGACCTTTTCGGACCTTTGCTCAAAATCATCTCCAGGTCCTGATATAAGCTTTTCAAAAAAGCCCTATCCTCTACCGACAACGATGCGGTCCGGAGTAAATCCGGTCGTTTCACCAATGTTTTCATCAACGATGCCCGTCGCCGCCACTGCTCGATCCGACCATGGTCGCCGGACAGCAAAACGCCCGGCACCTCGTTTCCTTCGAAGGACCTCGGTCGGGTGTAATGCGGATACTCCAAAAGCCCGGTAGTAAATGATTCGTCCTCGGCGGAACACGCATTACCCAGGGCCCCCGGAATCATACGTGCCACCGCATCAATAACCACCATGGCCGGCAATTCCCCACCGGTCAACACATAGTCTCCAATGGAGACTTCCTCATCTATCCAGCGTTGCCGAACCCTGTCATCAATCCCTTCATACCGGCCACAAACCAATGTGAGCCCCTCGTATGCCACCAGTTCCCGGACCAAGCCTTGATTGAGGCGTCGGCCTTGAGGAGTCAGTAAAACAACTCGATTCTCCGGATGCCGCTGTTTTGCATATCGAATGGCGGCCGACAGCGGTTCCGGTTTCATCACCATACCACAGCCGCCCCCGTAAGGCCTGTCATCTACGGTTCGGTGCCGGTCTGTGGCAAACGCTCTGGGATCGATCGTGTCGACGGAAAGCTGTTTTTTCTCAATGCAGCGACCAATGATGCCTCCGACCCGCAAGGCGGCGAACATCTCGGGAAACAAGGTCAAAACGGCAAAATGCATGGTCAATCTTCCAAGCCTTCCGGAAGATCAACCCAGATCCGGGAATCATCCAAATCAACACGAATAACCACCGAATCGATGGCCGGAATCAACGTCTCCTTGTCACCTTGTTTCACTACATAGACATCATTGCTTCCCGTCGGGAAAATCTCCTCCACCCGGCCGATATACCGCTTATTTAGCGTAAAAACCGATAACCCGATAATCTGGTAAAAATAATACGTGCCCGCCTCTACAGGCGGCAACAGCGACTCGTCTATACAGACATGGCTTTCCGCCCACGGCTGAGCCGCTTCAATCGATTCGATCCCTTCCAACCCCAAGAGGAACACCTGCTTGTGCCGACTGCAAGAAGAGATGCGGAATCTTTGACAGGCACCATCTCTTTTTTTTAGACACAACTCCCGCCCAATGGGAAAAAAGGCGACGGAGTCTGCGTCGGACCGCACTTTGACGAGGCCCTTGATGCCGTGCAGGCCGACCACCTTGCCTATCGTCAGGGACGCCTCCTCAACCATGGCAACATTTGGGTCTATTCAATGATTTCCAGCACAGCCCTTTTCTTTAATTTGGCACATGCCGCGCTCAAGATGGTTCTTATGGCCCGAGCGGTACGACCCTGCTTGCCAATAATCTTTCCCAGGTCGTCCTTTGCCACCCTGAGTTCAAGGACCGATGTCTGCGCCCCCTCCACTTCCGAAACCTCAACAGCCTCCGGATGGTCCACCAGCGCTTGAGCAATATACTTGATCAGATCCTTCATGTCCCGACCTCCCACAACCTAAGAAGAAGAAAGCAACGCCGATAAAAAGGTAAGCTGGTTATGAAAGAACACCCGTTTCCCCTGTTGAGCCGCCGCCTACGCAGGTATCGTTAGTGAAACACCGGTCAAAATGGCCATTTAGCCGTTGGGCCCGCTGGAAAAAAACCCTTCCTTCTTCAGCAAGCTCTTGACTGTTTTCGTAGGCACGGCACCCCGTTTCATCCACATCTCAATCCGGTCTGATTTCAATGCAATCCGACTGGGTTGCGAAAGGGGATCGTAGGTCCCCACCCGTTCCAGGAAACGGCCATCTCTCGCCGCCTTATGGGGCGCCACAACGATCCGATAAAACGGTCTTTTCTTGGCACCATATCGAGCCAATCTAATCCTAGCAGCCATGACAGTATCATCCTCCTTAAAACGGCAGGCCCATCTTTCCGAGTCCCTGTGGGCCCCCTTTGTTCATTTTCTTTATCATTTTTTGTACTTGAACGTAGTTTTTCAGGAGCTGGTTGATCTGTTGAACCGAAGTTCCGCTGCCTTTAGCAATCCGTTTGCGCCGGCTTGCATTGATAATCTGGTGATTCCGTCGCTCCTCTACGGTCATGGAATCAATGATGGCGCCGATTCTCACAAATTCCTTCTCGTCTACGTTCAAGTGCTTCATCTTCTTTAGCTTGCCCATGCCGGGAATCATAGACAGGATGTCGTCCAAAGAACCCATCTTTCTAACCTGGTCCATTTGATCTCGAAAATCTTCCAGGGTAAACTGATTCTTTCTAAGCTTCTTCTCCAGTTCTTTGGCCTTCTTTTCATCAACGGTACTCTGGGCCTTCTCAATCAGGGAGAGCACATCACCCATGCCGAGTATCCTGGAGGCCATGCGATCGGGATGAAACGGCTCCAGGGCATCCAGCTTTTCTCCGACACCGATAAACTTGATGGGCTTGTCGGTTATGGCCTGAATGGAAATGGCCGCCCCACCCCGGGCATCCCCTTCCATTTTGGACAAAATGACGCCGCCGATATCAAGGGCGTCATTAAACGACTTGGCAATGTTCACCGCGTCCTGCCCGGTCATGGCATCGGCAACCAAGATGATGTCCGATGGTTCAACAGCCTGCCGAATCCGTCTGACTTCGTCCATCAGGGCCTCGTCGATATGCAATCGCCCCGCCGTATCGATCAAGACCGTATCGCATGCTTCTTGCCTTGCCTGACTCACCGCCTGTCGGCAAATGTCAACCGGGTCCATGTCACTCGTGGACGGAAACACGGGCACCTTGAGCTGCTGACCCAGCTTTTTTAGTTGATCAATCGCAGCAGGCCGATAGACGTCGGCGGGCACCAGATAGGGCCGCCGACTCTGCTCTTTGGCCAGGTACCTGGACAACTTGCCTGCTGTAGTGGTCTTACCTGAGCCCTGCAAACCCACCAGCATGATGCAAGCCGGCTTCCCGGCCAATCTAATGCCCGCATGTTCGCCCCCCATAAGCTGGGAGAGCTCATCATTAACGATCTTGACAACCTGCTGTCCCGGTGTCAAGCTGGCCAAGACTTCCTGGCCCAAAGCCCGCTCTCTGATGGCCGCCAGGAGCTGTTTAACAACCTTATAATTGACGTCCGCTTCAAGAAGGGCCAATCGTACTTCTTTCAGGCCGGCGTCGATGTTTTTTTCAGTTAACTTGCCGTGCCCTTTAAGCTTTTTGAATGTAACGTTCAGTTTGTCCGTCAGGCTGTCAAACATAGAACCGTTCCTTCACGGAGTTGTGTATAAATTTATAGTTTTTAGTATTAAAGTCCAATCATGTCAAGCAAATATTCGACCTCCCCGGACATCAAAGACATGGCGGAATCCGATCTGGCTGCATGGCTCGGTCGACACGATATCGCCTCCTATCGGGCGGGGCAGATTTTCCGATGGATCTACCACCGTAATGCCCAGACGTTTTGGGAAATGACCGATCTTTCTAAAACGCTACGTCACTGGCTGTCACAACACTTCACAATCAGTCATTTCCAGGCGGAGAAAACGAACGTTTCTCGGGACGGCTCTCGCAAATACCTTTTTCCGTTAACCGACGGCCACCACGTAGAAAGTGTCTTGATCCCGGAAGGGGATCATTGGACCTTGTGTATTTCCAGCCAGGTGGGATGTGCCATGGGATGCCGCTTCTGCCTGACGGGGACCGGGGGATTCATTCGGAACCTGACGCCCGGGGAAATCATTAATCAGGTCTGTGCGGCAAAGGCGTCCGTTCCGCCGCCACACCCGTTGACCAATATTGTCTTCATGGGTATGGGGGAACCGCTGGCCAACTACGAGAATGTATTAAAAGCCATTTGCGTGTTCCTGGGATCCGACGGTCTACAGTTTTCCAAACGGCGGGTGACGCTATCCACGGTAGGCATGGCTTCCGCCATAGATGCCCTCGGCAAGGATGCGAGCCTTAATCTGGCCGTTTCCCTCAATGCGGCCGACAACGTGACCCGAAGCCGGATTATGCCGGTAAACGACGCCTACCCTCTGGACGTCTTGCTGTCGGCGTGCAAACGATTCCCGGTACCCGCGGGCAGGCGGCTTACGTTCGAATACGTATTGCTGTCACAAATCAATGACCGCGCAGAAGACGCAATCCGCCTGGCCGAACTGCTTAAACCGTTTCGAGCCAAAATCAACTTGATTCCCTTCAACCCATTTGAGGGCAGCCCGTTTAAAAGACCGCCGAACGAAACCATTCTGGCTTTTCAAGACCTTCTCGTCCAACACCATTTCACTGTACTCATCCGATGGAGTAAGGGCCGAGACATCGGCGCCGCCTGCGGCCAACTCCGGGCAAACGCGTTATCCAGACGCCCTTCGGACTCAGGCGCCGCGGACACCAAACCGGGCAATGACCGGAAATCGGGTATTTTGACTTTTTAGGATTTGCGCAATTGTGATATAGGACAGGATCAACTCGTAAGACGTGGCAAAACGGTATCGGGCAACGGCCGGCGATGGTTGGTCGGCCACGGTCCGCTGCCTAACCTGAGAAGGATAGAACACGCCATGAATCCGTCGGACAAAAGCAAGCACCTCCAAGACAAGGTTCAAAAGGCCGACACAGTCGACCGAAACGTTCTGGAGGTACTGGATTACTCGTACAGCCACCGGCGCGACGTGATGGTGCGCATCGACCAGCCCGAGTTCACTTCCCTTTGCCCCATGTCTGCCTTGCCCGACTTTGGATGCATCACCATCCGGTACATACCTGAGGAAAAGATCGTCGAACTCAAAGCGCTCAAGTACTATCTGCTCCAATACAGGAATGTCGGCATCTTTTACGAACACGTGGTGAATCGAATCCTGGATGATCTGGTCGCCGTACTCGCTCCCCGCTTCATGGAGGTCGTCGGCACCTACACACCTCGGGGCGGAATTACCACCACGGTAACAGTAAAACACGGAACGGAAGGGGAATAGCAACCGTGGGCAGCAAGATATCCGTTTATAAGAGTGTCACAATCCTATGGCTGGTTTGCGCACTGGTGGGCGGTTGTGCCGCCACAAAGCAGATCAGCGACGACATCATGGGGGCGAGGCCGGCCCTGAAAAAGAAGATCGCCATACTCCCGGCGACCACAACCCAGCCGGTCAGTAACCTTCATGAACTCGTCCCGGCGGTGGTGGCAAACTTTTTGGAACAAAACTGTGAAGGCATTCTCATCGTGGAAACATCCGCCGTGAACGATGCCCTCAGCAGGATCATTGCCGACGGAGGTCCTATTGACAAGTTGGTGCTGGCTGAAGTGGGAAGAAAATATGGCCTTTCCGCCGTTATCCAACCCCAAGTCGACAATGTCGACGTAGTTAAGAGAAAAGAAGGGATTTGGGGGTTCAGGGACATTCAGACATTTCTCCACTTGGCACTTCGACTACGGACGTACGATGTAGAAACCACCGCCCTCCGCTTCGATGAGGTAATAGGTAAGGAAAGGGCGCTGTCTCAAACGATGGTGGCGGACGAGCTCAAACCACTCGAGGTTGATGACAAACTCACCCGCTCACTGCTTTTTGAAGTTGCCGACGAAGCCACGGAGCGGCTGTGCGAATCTTTGACCGAAGCACCTTGGAAGGGGTACATTACCGATGAACAGGACGGCATCTTTCGCATTTCCGCCGGGCAGGATGTCGGGTTACAGGTAGGCGACGAGCTGGACGTATTTGCCATGAGCGATCCGCTCCAAGGAGTAAACCAGCAAATCTACTTAATCCCCGGACAAAAGATCGGCGAAGTCAAACTGGAGCGAGTCCTGGAACACCACAGCGAGGCCAGAAAAGTTTCCGGCAATAATCTGGAAAAGAGTGCCTGCTTAATGCTCAAACGGTAACGCCCAAACACTTGGGCCAAGCCCTCCGTAGCATGGACGCAAGCCCTTACACCGACATACCCGTTACCCGGTAGACGGTTATCGCCTCTTCAAACCCCTTTACCGAGGTCGCCGGGTAAAGGGTTTCCGCCAGGATCCGCCCGTTTGCCGCCTGGAGGGTTCGCTCGTTGGTCAATATCTCACCAGCGGCAGCCATTTTCTCCAGACGGGCAGCCATGTTCACCGCATTACCGAACGCGGTATATTCCCGCTTCCGCAAAGAACCGAAAACCCCTGTTACCACCTCGCCGGTACAGATGCCGATTCCCACATTAAGCCTTAAGCCGTTCCGGCCTTTGTCCGCCAAATTCTTATCAATGGACAGCATGGTTTCTTGCATCTCCAGGGCCGTTTGAACGGCCCGAACGGCATCATCCGCGTGAGAAACCGGAGAGCCGAAAGTAATCATTATGCTATCCCCGATGTGCTTGTCGACGGTGCCGTTGAATCGATGGGCAATCTCTCCCAGGGGAACAAAATATTCGGCGTTCAGAAATTGGGAAATCTGCTCCGGAGACACGGAACAGGACATTTTCGTAAACCCTCTAATATCACAAAACAATATGGTAACTTCTCGCTTTTGGGGAGTCACAGCCACCGGATCGTTGCGCACCTCTTCGTAGACCTGATGGGAAACAAACTGCCTTAAGCGCTTATTTACCACGATGTCGTGAATCCGGTTTCGCAGCTCAACATTGTCAAAGGGCTTGGTGAGAAACCCGTCCAGCCCCTCGTTGGTAGCTCGAATCGCCGCTTCCATGGTGGCATAACCAGTCAGAAGTATCCGAGTCACTTCCGGGTTCAAGCGGCCGATGACGGCCAGCGTTTCCAGGCCGTCCGGACCCGGCATCTTATAATCTGATATTACGATACCTATCTCCGTCAGATGTTCTCGAGCCAATGCTACCGCCGTCCGGCCATCAGGGGCTGCAAATACCTCATAAGATTCCTTTTGCAGGGCCCGCATGAGAGAACGCCTCACGCCTTCTTCATCGTCGATCAGCAACAAACCCGTCATCCGCCCTCCTCGGCCTCGGGACCATTCGCTTCCGATCCGTCATCGCTTATGACTCGCCCCGCATTCGGACGTAGTCGAAATAGGCCCGGACGGCGTTTACCATATCCTCCCGGGAGTCCAATCGGACAACCTGGTCTCGGAAGCTGCTGCAATCGGGCATTCCCTTCACAAACCATACGATGCGGCTCCTCAGCATCCGAACCGCCCGATGCTCTCCAAAATGATCAACCATGTAATCCACATATCGCCGGACAACCGCCAAGCGGGCGGCCAGATCCGGCATAATCGGCTCTTTGCCGTTAATAAGGTCCAGGCTTTGAGAAAAAATCCACGGATTACCTTGAGCAGCCCGGCCGATCATCACGGCGTCACAGCCCGTATCCGTTTTCATCCGCACGGCGTCATACGCGCTTATGATGTCTCCATTTCCGATGATCGGGATAGACAAACGCTCTTTCAACCTGCCGATCAACGACCAGTCCGCCTTTCCACCAAACCCCTGCGTCGCCGTCCGTGGATGTACCGCCAAGGCATCCACACCCGCGTCCTGGGCGATATGGCCGACCCGAAACGCCTCTTGTCCGGCGGGGTCCCAACCGGAACGTATCTTTACGGTGAGGGGTGTAGGCGTCGCCGCCCGCACCTCCCTTAACAGGGTCTCAAGGCGTTTTGGTTCTCGCATCAGGGCCACGCCGGCACCCTGGCGAACCACTTTTCGGACCGCACAGCCCAGGTTGATATCGACGATGTCCGCCCCCTGTGACACCACAATGCTCGCGGCATCCCTCATGATTTGGGGGTCTTTTCCAAATATTTGAACGGAAAGCGGTCGCTCGGCAGGGTGGCTTTTCAAAAGCTCAAAACTTTTATACCCACCCTGAACAAGTCCGTTGGAACTGATCAACTCTGTGACCACCAAGGCACACCCGCACTCTTTGGCCAATCGGCGCAAGGGTAACTGGGTAATGCCGGCCATAGGCGCCAAGACCAAGGGATTCTCGAGTGTCAACTCGCCGATTTTCATGCTTAGGAATATGCCTCACCGGTACTGATAGAATATGCCGCCGGGCATTTCAAGCCCAAAGGCC
>CAZHHS010000057.1:0-11142 GCA_964532395.1 uncultured Desulfobacterales bacterium
TATGGGCGTTTTCAACTTGGACACCGCTACGAGAGCCTCGCCGTAAGCGCCTGCTTCAACGTCCTTTAGAACCCGGTCTCTCACCTGATGCAAAGTCTGGTACAACGCCTCTTCACAATCGTCCTCAAAAAGGGACGGATCGATTCTGGGAGCTTGATCTGACAGGGTGATTTGCCCTTCTTCTCGGGCCTTTCTAATGATATTTACCACCCGTTTGAATGCGGTGGCCAAAGCGTCAAAATCGGGTTTGGCCTTCAGGGTGGTCAGTGCTTGTGCACGTTTGACTACAGTGGGAAGGTGATCAATTGACGAGGCCGCCACCGCGGCAATCAGGTCCTTGGCGAATCCCCGATCCGCCAAGATTTGCTCCAGGCGGTGCCTGAAAAAGTCCAATATGTCCTGCCGGGTTTTGTCCAGATCCTGATCTATCTTTGTCCCAAGAAGCCTCAGTCCCGAGTCAATGAGTGTGCCGAGAGAAATTGAAAGCTCTTGGTTGAGTATGATCCGAATAATACCCACTACCTGTCGTCTTAATGCATAGGGATCGGCGGCGCCGGTGGGGACGAGGCCGATACCGAAACAGGCGCAAACAGTGTCCATCTTGTCTGCGATACTCAACAGGGAGCCGGGTAGGGAGGGGGGCAAGGGACTGCCGGAGCGAAGAGGCATGTAATGCTCTTCAATCGCTCGGCAAACGGATTCGGGTTGTCCGGCATGCTGGGCGTATATCCGCCCCATGGTGCCTTGAAGTTTCGGAAATTCGCCTACCATCTGGCTTGTGAGGTCGGCCTTGCAAAACCTGGCGGCTGAACAAAGTTCAGGCTTGATCGCAGGCGACGTCAGTTCCGCCACCCGTGCTGCAAGCCCCTCCACACGACACATCTTGTCGAACATGGATCCCAATTTCGCTTGGAAGGTGACGCCCTTCAATTTCTCAACCATCTCCGGCAGAGACGTCTTGACATCCGCCTCAAAGAAAAACCGGGCGTCTTCCAGCCGGGCCCTAAGCACCCGTTCATGTCCCGTGGTAACCACTTGTGGGTCCTCAACCGGGGTGTTGTTTACCGCCACAAAACAAGGAAGAAGCCGATCGTTTGAATCGACTACGGCGAAATATTTTTGGTGTTCCCGCATGGCCGTGATCAAGACTTCTCTGGGCACTTTCAGAAAAGACGAATCAAACCGGCCGGCGGAAGCCGAGACATATTCTACCAGGTGGGTCACTGTCTCTAATAACGCCTCGTCTTTTAGGATCTGCCCCCCCAAATTATTGGCCGCTTCGGAAATCTCTCGTTCAATGATAGCCTTTCGTTCCTCTATATCGGCAATCACATAAGCGGATTTCAACGTGGCGAGGTATTCAGAAGCCCTGTTTAATTTCACCTTCTTGGGATGCATGAACCGGTGCCCCAGGCTGTGTCTGCCGCTCTTTACCCGCTCAAAGGTAAAGGGGATGATTCGGTCTCCCAAAAGGGCGACCACGGCATGAATGGGTCGGGCGAAAGTGAGGTTCAGGTTTGCCCACCGCATGGATTTGGGAAAGGGAATACTCCGTATAATTTCCGGAAGGATGCCCGAGAGGACTTTGCGTGCTGCGTGGCCCCGATCGGTCCTTTTTAGATATACGTAGTCGCCTTTCGCCGTCGATTTAATTGCCAATCGACGGACCGAGACCCCTTGATTCTTTGCAAATCCGAGGGCTGCCTTTGTGGGCCGGCCCTCAAGATCAAAGGCCACGGTCTTCGGCGGGCCCAAGATCTCTTCCGTTACTGGGGTTTGCCTTTCGGCCACTTCATCGATGACCAGCGCAAGTCGCCTGGGGGTCCCATAGGTTTTGGCCGTCCCGTGGCCGATGCGTGCATGGGAAAGCTTCTCCCTGGCCAGTGTCGACATGGCTGCCAAGGCAGGGGCGATGTATCCGGCGGGGATTTCTTCGGTGACGATTTCAATAAGTAATGTGTGCGACATATTCCGTCATGACCTTTCGTCTTATACCAAGCTGGGTGCTTATACATCAATTGGTGACCAATTTCAATGGGGTGTAAAGGCTCTTGACTCTAACTCTGTGTTCTGATAGTTTTTTCAAATTGTTATGTATGTGCCGGCCGGAATGAGGTCCTCCCTTCCCCGTTCCGGGGCTTTCGATTCCGGCACATCGAGTGTCTGTGTGCCTGCCTGGGAAGAAGAACGGCGAAAATATTGGGATATTGAAACCGGCATCTTAATGCCTCCAAGGGGTGAATATGGATTTATACGAAGCGATACGGCAGCGTAGAAGCATCCGCAAGTTTAAGCAGGATCCCGTACCCGAGGAAGTCGTGCGACGGGTGATGGAAATGGCGGTGTGGGCGCCTTCCGGGATGAACCTGCAGAATTGGTTTTTCCAGGTTATTTCCGGAGAAAAGAAGGCCGGATTGGTGGAGATCGTGGCTAAGAGCTACGAGTACATAGAACCGGTACTTAAACGGGTCTTTGTTGACAAGCCCGGCGCAATCAAGTTCACGAAAAGGTTCTTCAAGCGGCTGGGAGATGCCCCGGTGGTCATATTTGCTTACTACACGCCCACCCGGGAAAAATCGGAAACGAGCATTCAAAGTGTGGCCGCGGCCATTCAGAATCTTCTTCTCGCCGCCCATGCCGAAGGGCTAGGGGCTTGCTGGATGACCGGCCCCCTTCATGTGGCCGAGGAAATCGACGATTTCTTGGGTGTAGAGAATAAAACGTTGGTGGCCGTTATTCCGATGGGGTATCCGGACGAGACACCTCCCGCCCCCAAGCGCAAGTCAGGGCGAGTCGTCTACGAAGGATTTGGAGACGGTTAGGAATGGCCTATGAGGTTTAAACGGCTCCGCGAAAAAATGGTGGCCAAGCAGATCGAGGGGCGGGGTATACGGGATCAGCGGGTACTGGACGTCATGCGAAAGGTCCCGCGCCACCTGTTTGTCGGGGAGGCTCTCCAGGATCAGGCCTATGGTGACTTTCCGCTTCCCATCGGCGAGGGCCAGACCATATCTCAACCGTTTATCGTCGCCGAGATGACTCAGGCTTTGGAGTTGACGCCGGATGACCGGGTGTTGGAGATCGGCACGGGCTCCGGTTACCAAACAGCGATTCTGGCTGAATTGGCTGAACGTGTATATACCATTGAACGGGTGCGAAGTCTCTTCATTAATGCCAGGCGGGTTTTTGATCAGCTCAAGTACTATAATATTGTTGCGAAATGTTCCGACGGAACTCTCGGGTGGCGGGACGAAGCCCCTTTCGATGCCATTATCGTTACAGCGGGAGCACCTCACGTGTTGGAAACGCTGGTTGATCAGCTAACCGATGACGGGGTTTTGGTTGTGCCGGTAGGCAGTGAACATTCCCAAATCTTGACCAAGATCGTTAAAGAAGGTGATGAGATACGTAAGACCGACCTGGGGGGGTGTCGGTTCGTCAAGCTAATCGGAAGCCAAGGCTGGCAAGAGGGCTAAGGGCTCACGCAAAAAGCGGATGAACCTTTCTCAAGTTTCGCACCCAGTACAGCGCTTTTTGCCCGGTGGGGGAAGGAACTCCGCTCTTTTATTGGTGTTGTCCGCCCAGTCGATGGATAAGGCTCACGGCGACGAAACCGGTGATCATCAAAGACAGAGCCAGGATGACTTCGCTTTCCCAGTGTTCGGGAAGCCTGTTTCTCTGGATCAACGGCACCAGGTCCCCGTGACGATCTCTCATCATGGATACAGCTTCTTTCCAGGGCCAGATCTTTCTCAAAGAGCCCAGCATCAGTCCTGCCAATAGCGATACCGTCAAATCATGGTACCTGTCGAGAAGCCAGCTTAGTAACCGGGAAAACAGGGCAATACCGGCACAGGCCCCGGCGGCGACGATTCCCAGCGACATCAGGTCCCGGTCATTCACCGCCTGCAGGACAAATTCATACTTTCCCATAAGTACCAATATAAAAGAGCCGGATATGCCTGGAAGGATCATGGCGCAAATGGCGATTGCCCCACTGAGAAAAAGAAACCAGGCCCTTTCGGGCGTTGACAGGGGGACCAGCCCAACAAGAAAATACGCCCCTAACGTGCCGGCCCCAAAGAGAGCCCACCTCGATAAGGTCCAGTCATCGACCCGGCGGCCGACAATGAGGATGGAACCAAGAATTAGCCCGAAAAAAAAGGACCACAACAGTACCGGTTCATTCTGGAGCAACCAACTCAGGATCTTGGCCAGGGAAAATACGGCGACGAGGATGCCGATTCCCACTGCAGCCAGAAATTGATAAGAGACACGGTTCAAGAAGTCCTTGATGCGGAATCTGAGGAGGAGGTGCAGGCTTGGAAGGTCAAAAGACTTGATGGCATGGATCAAGTCTTCATATATACCCGTAATCAGGGCTATTGTGCCTCCCGATACGCCGGGAACGACATCGGACGCACCCATACAAAAGCCTTTCACGGCCAATGTGACATAATAAGAGAATGGTCGTTGAGCGTTCGTATGTTTTCTCATTTATCGGTCATAGACGAACCAGGAACGTACTTACCGAATGAGACCCGGGCGTGTGCTTATGGGGGGATGTTCCATGCATCTTGACACTATATCGGCACTCGTTTATAATTTCAATAAGAACTGAGGCTTAAAGTGTGCGTGGCCCTTATCTCCCAGGCTCGGCCTTTTTTACGATTTCATCAAGGGTTAGGACAAGGAAAAATGAAAAAACTTGGCGTATTGATGCTTTTCTTGGTCTGTATGGGTATCGCCCCCGCTGGTTTTGCGGAGTTCTATAAGTATGTGGATGAGGAGGGGAAGGTCCAATTCACTGACAATATCGCCAACATTCCCGATGACCAGCGAGAGAAGATAGAGGCCTACAAAGAGGCCAAGTCTTCGCCCCCTGGGGCGTCCCAATCGGAAAAGGAAGAGACGTCGGCCGATACGGCTGAGGCAGGGGAGACAGCCCAAGGGGGGGATCGCATCACGGAAAACGAGTCCGTTGATATGCAGGCCGATCTATTGGAAAAGAGGGGGGAGGCATTGCAGCAGGAGTATGAGGCCTTAATGGAGGAAAGAGAAGCCCTTGATCAGGCCGCCAAGGTGCGTTTGACGCCCGCCCGGAAACGAAAATTGGTTGAAGAAATATCCGATTTCAACTTGCGAATAAAAGCCTATGAAAAAAAGCGACAAGAATACAATGAAGCGGTGGAGGCATATAACACCGGTGTTGCAGAAGGCACAACAAAGTCGGACAACGGATTGAGTGGAGAGTAATAAACAGAGGCGGCCTCTGTTTTTGATAGAGCCATCAAAGCTTACGGGTTCTAACCTTTCTTTTCCGGTCCCGTTTGGAGCGACGGCGGGACGGTCCTTTTTTCTTTGTCGTAGGTTTCCATTCGGTGGGCGCTTCCGGGTCGATGGGCATAGTGCCGGTCGGCATCAAGATCGCTGCTTTCATCTTTTCTTCAAATGCGGTGGCCCCGATGGCAGCGGCCCCTTGCTGCTCCGCGTAATCGGCAATGTCTTTGTCTGAGGAAACGATTACCGCCCGCTCCCGTTCCTGGGAGGCCATGCGCTTAATGACCGTGTCTGCTTGCTGGCCCTTATGTGAGAAAAGGATTTGAATCCCGCCGCGACAGGTTCTTGGTTCCTGCAAAATCGCATCGGCCTCGGTACCGTCAAACACAACCGTAACCGCATGGTGCCGCAAGCGCTTGTAAGCGATTAGGCTATCGATAAGCGCGTCTCGCCCCGCCTCCAGACTCTCATTTTCGATAACGCTTAAGGTGTTCGACTGCCGGATGAGGTTGTACCCGTCTACAATGATGTGAAGCGACATGACCAAAAGGTGTATGCTGACTGTTAGGGCTCACAGGGACAAAGACGTCGCCGCCTTGCACCGTGGCGAGAACCCTCAAGTTCGTTTCAACAGGGAAATCAGACGGTCCAGGTCGTCGTTTCCGTAAAACTCGATTTCAAGTCGGCCCCGTTGGCCCTTGCGCAGGATGTGCACCTTGGTGCCCAGGCTTCGGGCCAGTTCGTCGGCTAGATTTTTCAGATATATGTCTTCCGAAGAAGCTTCTGCGGGCTTCCGTGGGGTCTCTTTTGATTTGGTCAGCTTCTTGACAAGATCCTCGGTGGCTCGGACAGAAAGTCCTTTTGAGACCACCTGCCGCCAAACAGCCTTTTGCTGTGTCTGCGTTTCCGCACCCAGGAGCGCCCGTGCATGCCCCATGCTTAAGGTGTTGTTGACGATATCGTCTTGAATGTCTTTAGGTAAACTGCGAAGCCGCAAAAAGTTGGCAACCGTCGAGCGCCGTTGGCCCACCCGCCCGGCCACTTGTTCCTGTGTCAAGTCGAATTCGTCCATAAGGCGCTGATATGCCTCTGCTTTTTCCAGCGGATTCAGGTCCTCACGCTGTATGTTTTCTACCAGGGCCATTTCCAGCATTTCCAAAGCGGAAACGTCCCTGACAACCACCGGAACCTGTTTCAAGCCGGCCATTTGGCACGCCCGCCACCGTCGCTCACCGACGATCAGCTCATATCCCTCCGGTGCGGAACGGACAACCAAGGGTTGGATGATGCCATTGGCTTTGATGGATGCCGCCAGGGATTGCAGGTCCGTCTCGGAAAACTTTCGTCTGGGTTGGTATGGGTTGACTCGTATGGCGTCTACGTCGCAGTAGAACAGGTCGGCTGATCCAAACTGAGATGCATCCACGCCCGGTATGAGTACATCAAGACCTCGCCCAAGCACTCGCTTTTTAGGCATCTTCCTTGCTCCTGTGGTTCATGATCTCCTTGGCCAATGCCAGATACGCCTGAGCCCCCTGAGAAGCGATATCATATAGCAATATCGGTTTGCCGAAACTGGGTGCTTCGCCCAGACGCACGTTTCTCGGAATAGACGTCTCAAAGACCATGCCTTTTAGATACTTCTGTGCCTCTTGCGCCACCTGATGTGACAGGTTATTGCGTTTGTCGAACATCGTGAGCAAAACGCCTTCGATCCGCAATTGGGGGTTCAGATGTCTTTTGACCCGTTTGTATGTTTCCAGTAGCTGACTCAAGCCTTCCAGGGCAAAAAACTCGCACTGCAAGGGAATCAAAAGACCTTGGGCCGCAGTCAAGGCGTTCACGGTCAAGATACTTAATGATGGCGGGCAGTCGAGCAGTACATAGGCATATTCGTTGACGACGGGTGCCAGGAGGTTTTTGAGTAATTTTTCCCGTCCCTCTTGACCCAACAGTTCGACTTCGGCGCCAATGAGATTTGTAAAGGCCGGAAGTATCTTTAAATGTTCCAAGTCGGTGTCTAATATAAGGTCTTCGGCCGAGGCTTGCTGTATCAATCCTTGATACAAGGTGTTGGCAATTTCCGGTTTATTGATTCCCAAACTTGTGGTGGCGTTTCCCTGGGGATCACAGTCGACGAGTAACGATTTTTGTTCGGCTGCCGCCAGGGAGGCAGACAGGTTTACGGCCGTAGTGGTTTTCCCCACGCCTCCTTTTTGATTTGCAATGCAGATGATCCGACTCACAGGAGCGTATTACCATAAAACAGGGCGCCTGCAAAGCCATTATCATTGCTTGGCGGAAAGGCCCTACTGTAATGGAAGTGAAATGTTTGACTTTCTTCCCAGGCGTCATTATGGTTTTGGTATATAGATTGGCGGGTACCCTGGCAGGCGGGTAACGTGGGATCTATTTTTCCTGAGCTGTATTGAAACTGGATTTTTTCTTTGGAGAGCACATCCACGGTGAACAAGATCAAGACAGGATTCTTAGCGACGATGATTGCCCTGTTCCTATGGTATGGGTGGGGGGCGAGCGTTGCTTTTGGTGCCCGGGGGAGTTTGACGACGTCCGAGGAGCGGGATTTAGGCGAGAAATTCATTACCTATGTCAAAAAGCGATTTGATTTGGTCGAAGATCCGTCTATCGTCAAGTATGTGAATGGGGTGGGTCAGCGTATATTGGACCATTGTGCGTCCCCTCCCTTTGATTTTCAGTTCTATGTCGTCGAGGAAGACGTCTACAATGCCTTCGCCGGGCCGGGGGGGCACATCTTCATCTACAGTGGCCTGCTGGTGGCAATGGAAAGCGAAGATGAATTGGCGGGTATTTTGGCCCATGAAATCGGACACGTTGTCGGTCGCCATATTTCCCAACAGATTGAACAGTCGAAGAAGATCGGTCTGGCCACGTTGGCCGGGGTGGTCGCCGGCGTATTCTTGGGCGGTAGTGCAGCCACGACCAGTGCGATTACCACCGGCTCCATCGCTGCAGGCCAGTCCCTTTCTCTAAAGTACAGCCGCGAACATGAGGTGGAAGCGGATCAACTGGGGATTAGGTATCTCACAGATGCCGGTTATGACGGGACGGCATTGATCACGGTGTTGGAAAAGATACGCCAGAAACAATGGTTCGGTTCCAAAGAGGTTCCCTCTTACTTGAGTACCCATCCGGCGGTGGAGGCACGACTGATGTATTTGGATACATGGATCCAGGTTCACGAAGGATCCACGTCCACAGATCCCAAAGCCGGCCTGTCAGAGTTCCAAAAGATGCGGACCAAACTCATTGCTATGTGTATAGACGCGCCGACAGCGCACAATATGTTTGATACGATCCTCCGGAAAGACCAAAACAATGCGTTGGGCTACTACGGCAAGGGATTGGTACTTTACGAAGAAGGTAAAAAAGACGCAGCCATGGAATCCCTTAAGCAGGCCTTGGCGTTGCGGCCCTTGGATCCGGACATACTCAGGAGTCTGGGCAAGATCTATTTTGCAACAGGTGATTACACCAAGGCCATCAATACGTTGAGAAATGCGCTGGCGTTTGATTTCGCGGATCCGCAAGGGCGTTTTCTTCTGGGCAGGGCCTACATGGAGACGGAAAATCTGGAGGCGGCACGGCGTACTTTGGCGGCAGTCATTCAGGATGCCCCCGATTATCTGCAGGCTCGGTACTATCTTGGCGAAACCTTTGGTAAGTTGGGCAATCTGCCGGAGGCGCATTACCATCTCGGCCTCTATTATAAGGAGAAAGGACCGCGGGAAACGGCGGTGTTCCACTTGCGCCGAGCCATGAAGCTCTTTTCGGAAAACGAGGCGAGGCAGGAAGAAATCCGGCGAATTCTAAAAGGATTATCCGGGGGCGAGAACAAAAAGGTGCAAAGTCAACTCCGCTCGATATCGGGCTAGGAGCCTGTCGGGGAACTCGCATTTTCGCTCAAAGTCGCTCCTCTGGAAGTTCTCCGACAGCCTCCTAGACAGGGGGATTAACCGCCTTGTCGTAATGGGAAAAGTGCATAGAAAAAGTTCCGCGTCCCTGGGTCGCCGACCGCAAGGTGGTGGAATAACCAAACATATTAGAAAGCGGGATGCTGGCCTTGATGATTTGCATACTACCCCGGGGTGTTAGCTCGCCCACCTTACCCCCGCGAGCGTTCAGTTCGCCGATCACGTCTCCCATGAACGGTTCCGGAACCAGGATCTCGACAGCCATTATGGGCTCCAAGAGAAATGGTGAAGCCTTCTCCAGCGCTGCTTTAAATGCCATGGAACCGGCCACCTTGAAAGCCAGTTCGCTTGCTACGGATTCCTTGTAAACGGCGCTTGTCAGGCAGGCCTTTGTATCGACCACCGGGTATCCGAGTATAATACCCGTGGCCATTGATTCCGTAACCCCTTGCCGAACAGCGGCAATCAGATCCGAGGGAAGGGTTTCGGGCGGAAGGGCTTCCTCGAAGTCATTGCCCAATCCCCGTGCTTGAGGGGCTACCTGGAGTGTGACTTGAGCGAAATGGCTGGTTCCGGCCACTTCCTTTTCGAAAACCGCGTCCTCTTTCGCCGTTTGACCCACGGTCTCCTTGTACACAACCTGTGGTTTTCCCACGTTAACGTGCGTGTTGAACTCCCGTTTGAGGCGATTCACAAGAATTTCAAGATGAAGTTCTCCCATTCCTGAAATCACCGTCTGGCCGGTATCTGAGTCATATTTCACCTTGAAAGTGGGATCTTCCGCTTCCAGCTTGGTGAGTGCCGGCCCGATCTTTTCATGGTCTTCATGGGTTTTGGGCTCTACCGCGACAGAAATCACCGGGTCGTAGCCGCCTATGGGTTCCAAGGCCACTTGGTGGGACGGTTCACACAGGGTATCTCCGGTTTCCGATTCCTTCAATCCTACCACCCCGACAATATTACCGGTCCTGGCTTCGTTTATTCGCTGCCTTTTGTTGGCATGCATGGCAAATATCCGAGAAATCTTCTCTTTTTTCCCCTTGTCCGAATTGAACACCTCATCTCCGGCTTTGAGCTTTCCGGAGTAGATCCGCACGTAACTCAGTTTTCGTCCCTGCTCCATCATTACTTTAAAGACCAGGGCCACCAAGGGGGCTTTCCCGTCCGGTGGTACGCGGGTGAGTTCGCCCGTTTCCGGGTTGGTTCCTTCAACGGCCGGGGCTTCCATGGGACTGGGCAAAAAATCGACGATCCCTCCGAGAAGGGGCTGTATACCCTTGTTTCTAAGGGCGGCACCACAAAACACAGGAACCAGCTTGAGCTCCAGTGTGGATTGCCGAATTGCATTGGCGATCATTTCGGTGGGAATAGTACTTTCACTGAGATAGGCTTCCATGATGCTGTCATCGAATTCTGCCACTGTCTCGATGAGTTTTTCTCGATAGGCCTCCGCCCTTTCCCGCAGATCGTCGGAAATGTCACTGCTCGAAAACGTGGCCCCAAACGTTTCGTCTTCCCAGACCAGCACTTTCATGTTGAGAATATCGATGATCCCCTGGAATGATTCCTCAGTGCCTACCGGGATGGCCATTACCAAAGGGACGACGGCCAACCGTTCCCGCATCATTTGGATGGTGCCCTCGAAATCGGCCCCGATTCGGTCCAGCTTGTTGATAAACGCAATCTTGGGCACGCGATACTTATCCGCCTGGTGCCATACGGTTTCTGATTGGGGTTCGACACCGCCCACGGCGCAAAACACGCCGACGGCGCCATCCAGGACTCTTAGAGAGCGTTCCACTTCGATTGTAAAATCGACGTGTCCCGGGGTATCGATGATGTGAATCTCCGTGTCTTTCCACTGGCAAGTGGTTACGGCGGAGGTAATGGTGATGCCTCGCTCTTGCTC
>CAZHHS010000058.1:0-10635 GCA_964532395.1 uncultured Desulfobacterales bacterium
AGGTGGAAGTGGCGGAATTCTGCAAGTGGCGTAAGAAATCGTAAGACGATCGGAGTCGATGAAAAGAGATCTGCTTTCTATCTCACTCGTAGAATTGATGTAAATCTTTCAGCTGGTATCGGTCAATTCACAGTAATCCATGTGCGTACAGACGTGGTCCGCAAATCCGACGCCCAGTTCTTCGTAGAAACTGTAGGCTGCATGGATGCCTTCGCCTTTTAGGATTTCTATCTCTTCCTCATAACGGACCGAGGCGGTAATCTGGCCCTGGTAGCCTCTTTGGCGCATTTGTCGGATTGCGAACACATCCGCGCTGACTTCCGGCAAGGCCAGCATGATGATTCGGATTCGACTGTTTGCCGGTTCCACCCGTTCCCAGAAATCACTGTCTTCAGCGTCTCCGTAGAAGACCTTCCGGCCACTTTCTTGGTGCTGCTTTACCAGTTCAGCGGAAAAGTCGACGCCCATGACGATATCTCCATGGCGACGCCGCATTTCATCGTAGGCACTGGTGCCCACGCCGCCCATGCCAACAATGGCGATTTCGGCATCCCCGCTGTCGATGGGTCGATCCTCCGGAAGGCGCTTTGCAGTTTCCAAGCGTTTCAAGTAATCGGCGACGCGCGGATAAATGCTGTGAGCCGCCGCGTTTAACGGTGCTGCAAAGATGAACGTCAAGGAAAGGGCGATAGCGATGATAATCAACCAGTCGGCCTGGATCCATCCGGCGGCGACGCCGATCGAGCCGACAATCAAGCCGAATTCACTGTAGTTACTCAAGCTGAAAGCGGCCAACATGGCCGTTCGGGCCCGCAGCCGAAAGCGGGTCAGAATGCCGAAAAAGAGAATCGACTTGAAGGGCATGACCAGTGCCAGGAGAAGTGCGATCCCAACTCCGGAAAGGGTGGGGGATCCGGAGATACCGATATTGAGAAAGAAACCCACAAGAAACAGATCTTTGAAACTCAAGAGCCGTTCGGCCAGTTCCGGAGCCTTGGGATGGGCGGCGAGAAGCATTCCGAAGACCAGCGCCCCGAGATCCCCCTTTAATCCCACCAATTCAAAGCTACTGTATCCGGCAGCGGTCATCAAAATGCCGAAAAGCATGAGTAATTCCCCGTGACCGCACCGACCGACAAATCGTTTCAGTACGGGACGGATGGCAAAAAGGGACACGACCAGCACAGCGGCCCACGGAGAAGGGAGTTTCCCGGTAGAGGCGGCCAAAAAAACAACGGCTATGATGTCCTGCATGATCAGGATGCCGATTGCCGTGGCCCCATGGCGAGATGCCATTTCCATCTTTTGCTCGAGCACCTTGACTGCGAATACGGTGCTTGAAAAGCTCAGGGCGAAAGCGATCAGTATCGCCGTTTGCCATTCCAGGAGATGAAAATAGGGAAGGCCCCAGATACCGAGCAGGCGGATGCCTACCGCGAAAAGGGCGACGGTGATCAACATATGGATGGTCGTGCCGGCCCATACCTCGGGACGGGCGAGGCTTTTCAGTTTTAACTTCAAGCCGATGGTAAAAAGGAGCAGGGTGACGCCGATGTCGGCGATTTTCGCCAGGATCTGGCCACCCTCGATCCCGATGCTGTTTAGGACAAATCCTGCGATCAGGTAACCGACCAGCGGCGGGAGACCGACCCGGCTGGCGGCGGCGCCGAAAATGAATGCTGCTACAACCCACAAGGGATCCATATGGACCTCGACACAGAAGCGACCGCTCGTTACAGCTTTCTGCTTTCAAAAAACCGGAACAGAAGAATGGCAAGTACCGTGAGTATGAGAATAATGATCCAGTGATGGATGCCGGTAATTTGGGAGAGGTTGATCTTTCCGTAATTCCCGATGGGAATGATATAGGCCTTGGTAAAGGGGTAGGCGACCGCGTAGAGGCCGCCCCCACAAATCATTCCCAGAATGCCCCAGAAGGCGTCAAATCTGCCTTCTCCCACTGCACCGACCGCCGTTCCCGGGCAATAGCCCAAAAGACCCCAGCCGACACCGAACAAGGCCCCACCGACCAGCTGGGCACCCAGAGATGTCGATTTCATGCTCAGCTCGACCAGGCCCAGGTCTTTGAACAAATAGATCCCGATCGATCCAACGACAACCGCGCTCAGCATGAATTTGACGATGGTCATATCGATCAGTCTCAAGGCCCCCACCTGCTTGTCGTACCGCAATACGTGGGCTTTTTGCAGGAGAAAGCCGAATATGAATCCCGTGATGACCCCATAAAGCAAGCTCATGTCAATTTCCCCTTTATACGGTAGATGAGGTTGGCGGAGATGATGCCGCCCATAAAAAACAGAATTGCCGCAAGAAACCCGCTTACGGAAAGCTGAGCCAGACCGCTCAGGCCGTGGCCGCTCGGTCAACCGCCGGCCAACCGGGCGCCGAAAAGGGCGATTATCCCGCCTAGAAAAGCGACAACCGCCCGTTTCCACGGATTTGGGCCGAACCGTTCCTGCCACATGTCCGGAATGGGCTGAAGTTTGAAGTCTCCGGACAAGGTGGACGCCGCGAATGCGCCAATCAGGATTCCCACGAGAAAAAGCAACTGCCAATTGGGCAACGACGACGGCCCGTATTTACCGTTTCCCGTAGTGAAATACTCGAACACCGACACATCGATGCCGACGGCCTGCTCGATGACCGATGCCGTCCGGGCGAACGTGGTGGACGCACCGAGAAACTGTTCGGCAATCAGCACCGACAAAACCAGCAAAAGGCCGGTCAAACCGCCGGCAACATAGGGACTCCATGTTTGTTTAAACATTGTTTGAGCAATACCTCCTTCAGTGGTTTCAGGTACAGGTTCCGTGAGCCTTCGTTGGGCCAAGACAATCACTCCACCACCTTCATACATATACATAGGGGGCCTAAAATATCAACGGTTTTAGCTTCGGCCGAAAAAACATAGGCAATGCTTGCCATAACTACAAATTTGTGGCTCTCAAAACATGAGAGCACATATATGTAGCGAAAATTGTTTTCTTCCGGCAGGCGCTTATGTATGGGTATTTTGAAATACTTCATGTAATAACAGTTTGTTATGGCATGGCCTCTCTGCCGAATCACCGTTGGCATGCCAATTGATATACATCAAAGCACGGCCGATGGAAAAAACTAGAAAGGAGAGAATCCATGAAAAAAATTGAAACCGTCATTAAGCCGTTCAAACTGGAAGATCTCAAAGAAGGGCTTGCCGATTTGGGGATTCAAGGCATGACCGTAAGCGAGGTCAAAGGATTTGGACGGCAGAAGGGCCATTCGGAGATCTTCCGGGGAGCCGAATACACGGTGGACTTCGTTGCCAAGATCAAGGTGGAAATCGTGGTGGATGCCGGCATGGTGGAAAAGGTGATCGAGGCCATCTTAACTCACGGGAAGACGGGAAAAATCGGAGACGGCAAGATCTTTGTCCTTCCGGTGGAAGACGCCTACCGGATTCGGACGGGCGAACAGGGCAGAGAGGCCATTTAAAGTATGTAGCACCGGTTATGTGCGATTACCTTTAAAACAGAAAATAAGATATACGGAAGGAGGAAAGGAGATGAAGGAAAGACTGATACAACCATTATTTCTTGCTCTGACGGCGTTGCTTGCAATTCCCGCCGCCGGATGGGGGGCGGACGGTGTACCAACGCCTGCCGATAATGCCGCAGCGATTGAAACGGTCCAGATTCATGCGGACTATCTATGGACCCTTATCGCTGCCTGTCTCGTCTTTTTTATGCAGGCCGGGTTTGCCATGGTTGAGGCCGGGTTCACCCGAGCCAAAAGTGCGGTCAATATTTTGATGAAGAATCTGATGGACTTTTCCATGGGGTCCATCACCTTTTGGGCGGTGGGATTCGGTCTCATGTTCGGGGCTACGTCTACCGGCTGGTTGGGAACGTCGGGGTTTTTCCTGAGCGATTTTACACCGGGCGGCGACCCCTGGGTCCTCGCTTTCTGGATGTTTCAGGCCGTGTTCGCGGCCACCGCGGCGACCATCGTATCCGGCGCCATGGCGGAGCGGACCAAGTTCGTCGGATATTTATCCTATAGTGCCTTATTGACGGCGTTCATCTATCCCATTTTCGGTAGTTGGGCGTGGGGTAGCTTATATAACGGAAACGGCTGGCTGGAGGGCTTGGGTTTCATCGACTTTGCCGGCTCCACGGTGGTCCACTCCGTCGGGGGGTGGGTGGCCCTGGCGGGAGCGATCGTCCTGGGACCGCGGATCGGGAAGTTTGCCAAAGACGGTAAGGTCAAACCCATTCCGGGCCACAATCTGCCCTTGGCGGCCTTGGGGGTATTCATCCTTTGGCTGGGCTGGTTCGGCTTCAATCCGGGCTCTACCACGGCGGCCAATAAAGATATTGCCATGATCTTTGTGAATACCAATCTGGCGGCTGCTGCCGGCGCCATCCTGGCCATGATTACCGCTTGGGCCAAGTTCGGTAAGCCCGACGCCAGCATGAGCTTGAACGGTGCGCTGGCCGGTCTGGTGGGTATCACCGCCCCTTGTGCCACCGTTAGTCCCTTGAGTGCCATCATTATCGGCGCCGTCGCCGGATGCCTGGTGGTGCTGTCCGTCCTCTTTTTCGATAAGATCAAAGTGGACGACCCGGTGGGCGCCATTTCGGTACACGGCGTCTGCGGGGCCTGGGGAACCTTGGCCGCAGGTATCTTCAATATGGGCGGTACCTCCGCCAAGATCATCGGGGTACAGCTTCTGGGTATCGGCTCCTGTTTTGTCTGGGCCTTCGGAACCGGCTTCGTCATGTTCAAGCTCATCGAAAAGACGGTCGGTCTGCGGGTAAGCCCGGAAGAAGAACTGGAAGGCCTGGATTATACGGAACATCGGGCAAATGCCTATCCCGATTTTCAGGTCGCCAGTCGCGTTTGGGCACCGGCGGAATCGAAGGGGACGCCTCGGGGTGGCGAAAAAGGACTCGGCGAGGTGGCCCGCCCGGCGAATCAGCCGGCGTTATAAGCTTGCCTGCGGGGTGATAGGTCAACAGGTGCTCCGCTAAGTTGGATTATTGCTGCAGCCCGGCCCACTTCTTTGGTGGGTCGGGCTTTTTGTGTGCGGTTATCTACAAAGTTCACGCCCGGGATTTGATCGGCCCAAACACCCATCAGACAGTTGTGCGACTGACGGAGCGCTCCCCGTCGGCCTTGTCGTGACGAGAACGCGGCTATTCCGGACAACCATCCAACTCTTTTATGCAACTCTGGGGGGGGTCTACTCAGGAAGCAGACTGAGCGACAAATACATTACTCAATCTATTGCCCTTCGTTGTGGGTTAACATTTAATGCACGTTTATTGGGTATGGCGGGTCCGTACAACATTTGAACGGTTTTGCAAGCGCTTTGGCCGGTGCGGGAAGGAACTCCGCTTCACTCGGGCCTACAAATCCGTCAGGCGGTTCCCGAAAGGAAGGTGGGGTCTATCCGTGTAGGCCCTCGTTCAACGAAATTCCTTCCCGCACCTTCCTGTATATTGGTAGCTGTAGAGCCCCGCGTTGGAGGCAGTCGGGTTAAAATAGGGGGTGCGAAACTTGAGTCTGGTGATTATAAAATCCATATTTCACACTTGCATGCCCTTTATGGGATGATCGAATGACGGCGATGGCTTCTTGCAGTGATAACTCCATTAAAGATCAGGTCGAAAGCTTGGCACGATTACTTGACACGGCACCTGACCTCATCTTCCGTTTGAACCGAAAACTTCAAATTCTGTATGTCAACCAAGAGGTCGTCAATGTCACTGGGTTGTCCAAGGACCAATACCTTGGTAAGACAAACCGCGAGTTGCAGATGCCCGAAGCCCTTTGTAACTTATGGGATGAAGCTTTTTTGGCCGTTTTTCGCGATTACCAACCTCAAGAACGGGAATTCGTTTTTACTTCAACATCGGGGCCCAGGCACTATCAAATGCGGGTTGTTCCGGAAAAGGCGTCAGACGGATCTGTCGAAACTGCTGTGGGCATTACTCGAGATATAACGGATTACGTGCGCACAAGGGAGGCACTAAAGGAAAGAGAAAAACGGCTGAAGCTCGCCACCGGCGCCGCCCAACTCGGGGTCTTTGACTGGGATGTTCAATCCGACACACCGACGTGGGAAAATGAAAGGATGTATGAAATTTTCGGCCTGGTTCATGGAAGTGAACCTGTGAACTTGGCCGATCTTGTGAAAGACGTCATGCACCCGGACGATCTATCCCGATTTGAAGATGAACTAAAAGAGAGCATGAAACAAGGGGGATTTCTTACGGGCCCCTATCGTGTTCGGCGAGTTAACGACGGACAATGGCGGTGGGTTGAATATTTCGCAAAATTTGAACTCGGTTTGGAAGGAAATCCAATTCGCCTCGTAGGCGTTTTGCAGGATATCACGGAGCGCAAGCAGGCGGAAGTGGAACTCAAGAAAGCGCACGAGGATTTGCAAAAACGCACGGTTGAACTCGAGAAAGCTTACGATCAACGCGATTATCTCTCCCGAAGGCTTGTGGATCTACTCGAAAGGGAACGCACAGAGGTTGGCTATGCCTTGCAGGAGGAGATCGCTCAGATCCTGGCCGGCGTTTCCATGCAGCTCGAGGAGTGGAAGAGGATTCCCACTGAGACGGGATCCACAATGGCGGAGCGGGTGGAACGTGTCCAGGCCCACCTAAGAGACGCGATGAAACAGGCCAAAGGCCTTTCCACCAATTTACGAAGCGAATCCCTGGAAAAGTTTGGCTTGCTTCCGTCCATTGAGGGGCTGGTTGGCGAGGTCCGGAGAAACAGTGATATCAACATTCGCCTTTTTTCCGGAGAGCTTCCCGAAGACTTGGAAGACGACAAGGGGCTTACCATTTATCGGCTCGTCCAAGAAGGGCTAACAAACATCCTCAAACATGCCGATGCAAAAAACGTTTTCGTCAATTTAACGGCGAGAGACGGGAAGATCTCTTTAACCATAGAAGACGATGGAATCGGGTTCAATTACGACACCGCCGAAGAGAGAAGAAAAGCGTCTCGGGAGCATCTTGGCATTACCATTATGCGGGAACGAACGGCCATGGTCGGAGGAAGGTTTGAGATTGATTCAACGCCCGGCAAGGGAGTTCACATGCTGGCGGAAATTCCCATCTCTGAAACACGATGCTGATGTTGACAGGTGATACCCGGTGTATGGGTGAACCTGATTCTCATATTTGAACGGCCTCCAGACATATATAAAAAGTTAAACCCGATAAGTGGACAAAAAAACAAGGCCACCCGAAAGATGAGGCTTTCCTCGGGCTGCAGATTCGGCGAAGCTGTCGCTCTCCTCAGCATTATTGGGCCTAAGCAGCCGATTCCTCTTCCGACTTGACCGTTCCCCTTCTTAAACGTATATTAAAAACTGTACCTTCCTTTCAAGGTGAACAACTATAGGAAACTCACAGCCTCCTAGGCTCTTATATATTGGTGTTTGGATTCCTGATGTCCCATTGTAGGCAGGGGAGGAAAATTGCCGTGAAAGAACCAAACTACGAGGACCTTAAAGCCTCTGAAGAAGTTTACCGTCTCACTTTAGAAAACGTCTTTGATCCGATTTTCATTACAGATGATGATGGCAATTTCACTTTCATCTGCCCGAACATACCGCACATCCTTGGATATTCTGTTAGGGAAATAGAATGCATGGGTTCTATTTTTAACTTGCTTGGAGACTTTCTCGTCGATGTAGGCCAGCTGAACAGACAGGGAAAAATTGAAGACATTCAGACGGTAGTCATCGGTAAAAACGGAGACAAACACGTTTATCTCGTCACCTTGAAAAAGGTCGCTATTCAAAATGGTACTATCCTCTACGTATGTCGAGATATTACTGAGCGCAAGAAGTCGGAGGCGTCATTGTATGAAAGTCAAGAAACGTCACGTGCCCTTCTGAATGCCTCTAACAACGCGGCGTTTCTGCTCGAATTGGATGGACGCATCGTTACTTCAAATGCAGTTACCGCCCAACGAGTTGGCAAGGATCTGGAGGATATACTGGGAAAATGCGTTTATGACTTGTTGCCGCATAATGTCGCAGAATCCAGACGGACACGAGTGGAAGAAGTAATAAAAACCGGGAAACCAGTCCAATTTGAAGATGAGCGCTCAGGTACTATCATCGATCATACTATTTATCCGGTGAAGAATGACGAGGGCGAAGTCGTAAAAGTTGCCGTCTTTGGGAGGGATGTGACGGACAGCAAAAGATCGGAAAGGGCGTTACGGGACAGTGAGAAAAGATTCAGAACGCTTTATGAAAATGCTCCGCGGTGTTACCAATCTCTTGATGAAAACGGTTGTTTCGTGGAAGTAAACAAGACGTGGCTAACAACTCTTGGATATCGCAAAGAGGAGGTTCTGGGAAGGTCGTTTGCCGAGTTTTTACATCCGGAGTGGAAAGGGCAGTTCAAGGAAAACTTTCCAAGGTTTATGGCCGCAGGGGAAATCCTGGGTGTAGAGTTTGAAATGGTAAAAAAAGACGGCTCAAATATCTTAGTGAAGTTCGATGGTAGAATCGGCTACGATGATGAAGGTAACTTTCTGCAGACGCATTGTATGCTGGATGACATTACCGAATTAAGACGCAAAGAGAAAGAAAGGCAAGTCAACGAAGCTCGACTGGAAGCTCTTGTCAAACTGAATGACATGGAATATTCCGACCTGAACGAACTGGCGGAATTTGCTCTTGAAGAAAGCCAACGGCTTACTCAAAGCGAAATTGGGTTTATAAATTTTCTTTCCGAAGACGAAACACTTGTAACCCATGCGGTCTACACAAAGAACACCCTCAAACAGTGCGTACTGCCGGCGGATGTCTCAGCGTTTAAGATATCCGGATGTGGCCTTTGGTCCGAGGCGCATCGTAAACGCAATCCCATCATCGTAAATGAGTACCATGAAGCCCATGCCGCCAAGATCGGTTTCCCTGAGGGGCACCCTGAACTCCAACGTTTTATGTCTATTCCCGTATTTGAAGGAGACCGCATAGTCGCCGTAGCTGCCTTGGGTAATAAAGACACCGAATATGATCAAGGAGATATTCGGCAATTTCGCCTCTTCATGGACGGCTTATGGCAGATTATGCAACGGAATCGGACGGAACAGTTGTTGAGAGAGAGTGAGGAAAGGTTTCGCATTCTCTTTGAACAAGCAGCAGATTCAATTGTTCTTGTCGATCAAAAGACCAGGGAAATAGTTGATTGCAATCAGGTCGCTCACGAGAATTTGGGCTACACCCATGAGGAATTCCGGAATCTTAAATTGGAGGACCTTGAGGTTGTAGAATCTCTAGATGAAATTAACCGACATGCTGCCACGATTAAAAGGCAAGGTTACGACAATTTTCAAACACAAATGAGAGCGAAAAACGGCACGATCCGCGATTTCTATATGAAGATCAGGTCCATTAATCTTGATGGAGGCGATTACCTGCTGGGTGTGTGGCACGACCACACTGACTTTAAGAATATGGAGAAACGGCTCAGGCAAATTCAAAAAGTCGAAGCGATAGGAACTCTTGCTGGAGGCGTTGCCCATGATTTTAATAATATCCTCTCTCCGATACTGGTTCAGACAGAACTTGCGCAACTGGCTCTTCCTGAAGACAATCCCGTTCAAGAAAATCTCGAAGAGGTCTTAAAGGCAGGCCATCGTGCAAAAGATCTCGTCAGGCATATCCTCGCTTTTAGTCGTCAGGAAAAGCAAAAATTCCTGCCTTTTGACATGGGCCCTACTGTAAAGGAAGTTCTCAAATTAATGAGAGCCACCATCCCGAGCTCTGTTGAAATTGTCCAACAGATCACCACGGCAGCTGCGCCGATCGTGGGTGACCCAACCAGGATACATGAAGTCTTGATGAACCTGTGCTCAAATGCGGTCCAGGCAATGGATGAAATGGGTAGTGTTCTGCAGGTGGAGCTCAAGGGTGTGGAACTCGATCAGGATTCGCTGAACGAAGTACCAGAGCTAAAGCCTGGCAGATATATACGGTTAACTGTCAGTGATACCGGAAGTGGCATTCCCTCGGAGATCATGGGGCGGATTTTTGACCCTTATTTTACAACCAAGGAGGTGGGTAAGGGCACAGGCATGGGACTGGCAGTCGTTCACGGGATTGTAAAGGAACATAAGGGTGCCATAACAGTCTACAGTGAACCTGGCCAGGGGACTACATTCCATGTATATTTTCCAAAGACCGAAATCGCGTCAGTGGAAAAAGGTGAGGAAAGTGAAGCTGTTCCAATGGGTAAAGAAAGGATTCTATTTGTTGATGACGAAGAGGCCATAGTGAGATCTGGAAGCCAGATGCTTGAACAGCTTGGCTATCAGGTAGAGTCGACAACGAGTCCGATTGAAGCATTGGAGGTATTTCGAAAAGACCCGAATTCCTTTGACTTAATTATTACAGATATGACCATGCCGCATATGACAGGCGACATTTTATCCAAAGAAATGATGAATATCAGACCAAACATTCCGGTCATTCTATGTACAGGATTTAGCTATAAGATTGATGAACAAAAAGCCAGATCGCTGGGTATTAAAGGGTGGATAATGAAACCCTTTATACTGAAAGAAACAGCGGCAAGGATTCGGGAAGTT
>CAZHHS010000059.1:0-2445 GCA_964532395.1 uncultured Desulfobacterales bacterium
ACAGTTAGCCCCATTGAAATCTGAGACCGTCCTGAACCTGTAACGTTTTCAAAAAAGTGAAAAGGGCGGGGATGAGGTTTGAGTTCTAGATGACACGAAGGCCCACAAAAAAATGGCCCTGGAAGCGGCCTTCCGGTTCTTTTGTGATGTGTTTGATTTCTGTTTTGAGTTCTTCCGGGGGTTGAGAAAAATCGGTCGTGTAATACTTCATGTTCAAGACGGTTCCCACCTCAAGGTCATTTAGAATCTCGGAATCTTCCCTGACTAATAGGCAGAGGCCTTTTGAAGACATATTCCAGATCTTGAACTGGTAAAGCGCTCCCGCTTCAGAGACCCGGAATTCGACACTGTGATATTTCTCGAGTTCTGTGCGGGGTTCGGCTCGCTTTTCGGAGAAGTCGGTCATAGAGACGGTTTCTTCCGTAACGGAGATCGGGACAGCCAAGTACACGCCTGTATGGTTTGAAAAGTTCGTTGTGCGCTCGGCCGGATAGGTGGCCTTGGATCAATGTAGCCGGCCGCGTAAGGTCGTGTTAGAACCCCAGGCATTAAAGTGGATTAACGCACACGAGTAAAATATCAGCAAATCAAGGGGTTAGTCAAGAAGAATTGTGTGTTGCCCGCGGGGGCGGTTACAAGGCCTTGAAATAAATAGGAATGCGAGAGTTCGGTGTGGTGGAAGTCGGATGAATCATAGGGGTGGCGGAGATGGCCTATCTGGTGGTGGGTAAGGACGTCAAGGACTACCGGGTGTTTCGCTTTGGTGAGGGGATAACCCTGGGTCGGGCGGAAACCAATGATGTCGTGTTGAGTGAGCGGGATGACCTGTTGATCTCCCGCCGACATGCGGAGATTCGCAAAGAAGGGGAAGGATATGTCCTGCGTGACCGGAGTAAAAACGGAACATGGGTTGAGGGGGGGCGGATCGATTCGTACCGCCTGGTGCACGGGACGAAGTTTGAAATCGTCGATTATGAGATTACGTTTTTAGACGAGGACGCGGTAGCCGATGTTTCCCTGCGACGTAAAGGGGGTAGCGCGTCTGACCGGGGGCAGGAGGAGGGGGTGGATACGCTGGTGCCGTCGGGCATGGCGGATGACGCGTCTTCCCGGTTAAAGGCCCGATTGCGCCAAGAGGGTGTGGTCGTGGTGAGCGAAAAAATGGCGGGATTGTATCGGGACGTGGAAACGGTGGCCCGAATTTCCGTGCCTATATTGATCCTGGGTGAGGCGGGTACCGGAAAGGAACACGTTGCGCGGACGTTACATGCCTATTCGGGCCGGACGGGCCGGATGGTGGCTATCAATTGTTCCTCCATTCCGGAGGGGTTGTTTGAAAGTGAGCTCTTCGGGTGCGTGAAGGGGGCATTCAACAACGCGGTCGACAAGGCGGGAAAACTGGAAATGGCGGAAGGAGGTACCTGTTTCCTGGATGAGGTCGGTGATATGTCGTTGGAATCACAGCCCAAGTTGTTGAGGTTCATTGAAGACCAGGAGATTACGCGACTCGGGGATACCAAGACGCGCCGGGTTGATGTTCGGCTGATTGCAGCGACCAACCAAGACCTGAAAGGGATGATCCGGCGGTCGGTATTCCGAAAGGATTTTTATGAACGCTTGGCGTGTATCCGCTTGGAGTTGCCCCCATTGCGGGAGAGAAAGGAAGAGATCCCGGTGCTCACGGATTACTTCCTGGAGCGATTCGCCCAGACATACGGGTGGCGGGTGCCGGGGATTTCGAAAAGTGCCCGGGAGATCCTGGACGCATACGACTGGCCGGGGAACGTTCGGGAGTTGAGGAATGTCCTCTTGGCGGTGTCAGCGGGGGTGAAGGGTGAAAGGATTACGTCCCGGGACCTCACGGCGGTGACCGAGGAGTTGGGTCAGGCACGGACGACACCGGTGGGATCTGGGGTTCGGCCGATTGCGGAGGTAGAGGCCGGCCACATTCGGGAGGCCCTGAGGGAGACGGCGGGAAATAAGGCGCAGGCAGCGCGGCTGTTGGGAATTTCCAGAGACACGTTGTATAAAAAGATGAAAAAGTACGGGATAGGCGATGCGGGAGGGTTGTGATGGCCATCAGGGTTCCCATTGAGGATGTGTTGGATCTACACGCGTTTGTGCCCAAGGAGATCCCGGACCTGCTGGAGACCTATTTGGACGCGTGCGTCAAAGAGGGGATCTACTCGGTGCGCGTGATCCACGGCAAGGGGCAAGGTATACTGAAGCGACGGGTGGAAGCGGTGTTAGAAAAGAATCCGTTGGTCGTGGCCGTGTCGCCGGCACCGCCCGATGCGGGGGGATGGGGGGCGCTTTTGGTGGAGTTGAGGCGGGATTGAAAGAGGGCGGAGTATGGGACGCTTTCTCGCGGACAGTGACAGCGGGTGCGCGAAGCATGGGGCGTCCGCTGACAGTTACTCAGGAGGAGCAATTCGTTCTGCACGG
>CAZHHS010000059.1:2455-10551 GCA_964532395.1 uncultured Desulfobacterales bacterium
CGGGAGTTGTGGGCCTGGAATGCGGTGGTGAACTTGACCGCGGTTACGCGGGCGGAGGTGTTGGCGGAAAGACAGTTCCTGGATGTGATACCCCTTGCCGACATACTACCTCCGGGATGGCGGGTATTGGATGTGGGCTCCGGTGGGGGCTTTCCCGGAGTGCCCTTGAAGGTGTTGCGGCCGGACCTCAAAGTAAGCCTGATCGACGGGGTTCGGAAAAAGACGGCGTTCTTGCGACACCTGGTGAGGACCTTGGGGTTGAGCGACATGGCGGTGCGGCAGGTCCGGGCGGAAGACCTGGCGAAGGAGGGGAAAGCGGCATGGCGCGAGTGGGACGGTGTGGTCGCCAAGGCGGTGGGAAGCCCGGAACAGGTGGTGCCCTGGTGTTCCCCCCTGGTGAAGGCGGGGGGATGGTTGGTGCTGATGGGGGGTGGAGAGGAATCGCGGGGGGACGAAGCGGCCGGAAAGGCCGGTTTCGAGGTGACGCGTCATCCGTATCGGCTGCCGGTTTCGGGGAAAGAAAGGTGTCTGGTGGTGTACCAGAAGGGTCGACGGTAAAGGGAGGTGAAAGGATTTTGAAATGTGGTTATCTTCAAAGCGCAAGTCCCGAATTGGGTCGGCCCATGACCATTGTAGGTAACGGCAGGCGGGAATGTTCCACGTGGAACATTTTCCGCACGCCGAATTTTCAAAATGTTCCACGTGGAACATTTTTCTGGAACGTACCGACCTGACAAGGATTCTAAGATAGAGCACCTATGACATACGACGACCGTGATGCCCTGTTGCCCTTGGTCCGTCAGCCCAGCCAGTATCTGGGGTGCGAGATCAATGCCTGCCGGAAAGACCCCCGTTCCGTCGCCCTCCGGATACTGCTGGCCTTTCCCGACCTGTACGAAATCGGCATGTCTTATCAGGGCCTTCAAATTCTCTATCAGGTCTTGAATGAACGCCCCGACATCGGTGCCGAGCGGGTCTTTACCCCGGCGCCGGATATGGCGTCGCTGCTGCGGGAGCGGGGCGACCCCTTGCGGTCTCTGGAAACGGGCACGCCGGTTGGGGCGTTTGCCATCGTCGGGTTCAGTCTTCTGTACGAACTCAGTTATACCAACATGCTCACCATGCTCGATCTGTCCGGTATCCCGTTTCTGAATAAGGACCGAGACGCGTCTCATCCTTTTCTGATCGCCGGCGGCCCCTGTGCGTTCAACCCGGAGCCGGTGGCCGATATTTTTGACGCCATCGTGGTGGGAGACGGCGAGACCCTCGTTTTGCGCCTGGCTGATGCCTGGTTGGCGTGGCGAGAACGAGACGGTGACCGTGGTGCATTGCTCGACCAATGGGCGCGCCTCCCCGGCGTCTACATCCCCTCCTTTTTTCGCCCCCGATGGGACGGCGCAGGCAATCAATGGGTGGTTCCTCGGCAGGCGGGATATGGACGCGTCAAAAAAGCCTTACTCCCGGATATCGACACAGTCCCCCCGCCGCATCGGCCGATTGTTCCTTTCGGCAATCCGATTCACGACCGGCTGAGCATCGAAGTTTGCCGTGGGTGTACGCGGGGGTGCCGGTTCTGCCAGGCCGGCATGATCTATCGCCCCGTTCGGGAACGGCACCCGGAGGGATTGCTCGCTTCGACCGACCGGGCCTTGGTGGGATCGGGTTACGAAGATCTGTCCCTTCTGTCTTTGAGTACCGGGGATTATGCCAGCCTCCCCTGGCTCATTCATCGCCTCATGGACCGGTGCGAACCGGAACGGATTGCGCTGTCGCTACCGTCTCTGCGGGTGGGGGGCTTGACTGGGTCCCTGATGGGTCAAATCAAACGGGTTCGAAAAACCGGCTTTACTATTGCCCCGGAGGCGGGCAGCCAGCGCCTGCGGGATGTCATCAACAAGGATGTGGATGAAGCCTCCCTGTTCACCGCCGTAGACCAGGCCATGGCCTTGGGATGGCAGGGGATCAAGCTCTATTTTATGATTGGTTTGCCCACCGAAACCGACGCGGATATCGACGCCATTATCGACCTGGCCGGACGCCTCGCCCGTATGCGCCCGGCCAAAAAGGGATGGAAAGGACTTACGGTCAGTGTTTCCACCTTCGTCCCCAAACCCCACACCCCTTTCCAGTGGTGTCCCCAGGTCTCCCTGGAAGAGAGCCGGGCGAAAATCGCCCACCTGAAAGCCGCCCTGCGGAAACGGGGTATCCGCTTCAAATGGCAGAACCCGGAGATGAGCCTTCTGGAGGGGATTTGGGCGCGAGGGGATCGTAGCCTGACCCCATTATTGATCCGCGCTTACCGGAACAACTGTCGATTCGACGGCTGGAGCGATCATTTCAACCTACCTGCCTGGGAAGACGCCATGGCGGCCACGGGCATCGATCCGCAGGCCTATTTGCGGCCTCGGGAGGCCACGGCCCCGTTGCCCTGGGATCACATAGAAGCCGGTGTGTCGAAGGCCTTCCTGTGGGACGAGTGGGAAAAAGCTCTGGCGCTGACCCCCACGTCGGATTGCCGGGAGGGTACGTGCCACGGGTGCGGGGTGTGCGATTTCCATGAGGTCAGGCCGGTCATTCACCCACAAACGGACGCGATGCCGCCGGAGGCGGCGTCCCACCCCCCTTCGTTGCCAACCTTCCGGAAGCGGGTCCTTCTTTACGCTAAAACCGGTCCGGCCCGGTTCTTCGGCCATCTCGAGCTGGTTCGGATCATCGAACGGGCGTTCCGCCGGGCCCGCATTCCCGTCCGGTATTCCCAGGGATTTCACCCATCTCCCAAGATCTCTTTTGAAACCGCCTTGCCGGTGGGTATCGAGAGCCTGGAGGAGTGTTTGTCCGTTGAGACGCCCGCAGAGCTGGACGGCGACGACCTGACGAAGCGCCTCAATGCGTGCCTCCCGTTTGGGCTCCGTATATCACGGACTTTGAGCGACCGGGCCGCACGTGCCCGGGGCGCTCTTGCGCTTCACAAGTACGTAATTACCTTGGAAGACGACGCCTTCCCGGTGGACAGACTGCAGGTATTTGACCAAACCGAGGCCTGGCCGGTTCAAAAGGTAAATCGGAAGGGACGGGTTTCCTCGGTGGACCTGAAGCGGTTGGTTAACCGCATGTCGTCTCCTTCTCCCGGGGTGTTGGAGATGGTGATTGACGGATCTCGAATGCCGCAACTTCGGGTTACCCGGATCCTCGCGGAGGTGTTTGGCCTCTCTGACCGGGCCATTCAGTTGGCTCGGATCCAAAAGCAGCCGGCGGGCGGAAACGAGGAAAGGTAATGGGGTAACGGGGGCTAATGGACCGTGGTTCTTCCCTCGGCCTTGATTTTCATCAACTCCAACGTTCCCCGCAAGTTGTCTCTCAAATCCTCGGCGTTTTTTCTCAACTCTCTAAGATTACTGCCGAAAGTCTCAAATGCTGCCTGAATTTCCCCCAAATCGACCTTGACCTTCGCCAGAACCTTCTTACGCTCCAAGAACTCCCGGTACGCGGCCAAGATCTTCTGATCAACCGCCGACATTTCCTCTATTTTCAGCTCCAAGAGATATTGGCCCTCTCCGTTATGGTCAATAAGATCACAGCGGGTGACGGTACCGGGGATGACCAGATGGTTGGCCACGACCCCATCGGGTAACTTGACCTTGAGTTCCACCTTGGTCCCCAACCCTTTCGGTTGGGCGGTGTGGATGATTGCCGTATGGTCGGTTAGTTCGATCACCTGATTCATAATATCCCAAGCCCCTTTTCTCGGTGCTTCCGGCCTTGCGTTGAAGGCCCTGATGACATCCGCTACGTTTCAGTTCCTATTTGTTACCAAACTATACGCCGAAAAACCATACCGTTTACCTGATAATAAAGGCTCGCCCTTCGGCCGGGGTTATGTAAATAGGCGATGTCTGTGTCTGTTCGGTATGGGACTTTTCACCGGTTTCCACCTAAATCCGTATCGTGTTACGGTTCTCGCTGCCGGATGCCTCCCCCCCAACGCCTTCCTACATAGCAACGGGGATGCCAAGATCCTTTTTGGCAAGTATGTGCATTAATATTGAGTGGTTATGTGCCCGCCAGGGCGCGGAAGGAGAGGGGCGGCTGCCGGCAAAACGGAAAAAAAAGTGCGCTTTTGTTCCAACAAAGGTTACATTTTTGAGAAAATCCTTTACCTGTGGACCTCGCCTGTCTTCGGTGCCCTGTGGGCCCCGGCGACTCTATTAAATGCGATCACATCGCAGTCCGGCAATGCGCTCCAGGGAGGTATCGTCAAGCTCATTCACCAGGTCTTTCAATTCGTGCCGTTGACCGCAATCCTTGCAGACAAAAGTGACGGACCGTCACTGTGGCCGAAGGTAGAGCGTACCCTTGCAATGTTTACACGCCATGGCGGTTTTCAACGCAACCTACTTCCCTATGCAGAATTGTTCAAAAATGCGATCCAAAATCCGGTCCGAGGTCTGCGTTCCGATGACCTCCCCGAGACAGTTGAGGCTCTCGCGAAGGTCGACGGCCACCAGTTCGGGGGCGGCGTCGGCCGCCAAGGCATCCCGAGCGAGCCGGGCGGCCGTGAGGGCCCGCTGAAGCAGCTGTTTCTGCCTGAGATTCGGCACCACATCGGGTAATTCCGCCGGTCCGGACCGACCTGTCACCACGGACCAGACATCATCTTTCAGGCCGTCGATACCGTCGCCCAACAAGGCCGACGTACATACGGCAGCCCGGGCGGGGAACCGATCCGTGAGTTCTTCGGTCGGGGTGTGGCTGGGAAGATCACTCTTGTTGATCACCAGAATAACCTCGCGGTCCCGAATGTCGGCGTATATGTCACTGTCTTCCGCCGTTAGGGGTTGGCTACCGTCGATCACGAATAATACAACGTCGGCCGCCTGCAATTCACGCCGGGTAAGCCGGATTCCAACCGCCTCCAAATCATCGTCGGTCCGCCGTAATCCGGCTGTGTCGATCAATCGAAAGGGTACCCCGCCCATGCTCACCGTCTCTTCGATGAAATCTCGCGTGGTTCCGGGAAACGTGGTAACGATGGCCCGTTCCTTTTGTAGGAGACAGTTCATCAGGCTCGATTTGCCCACATTCGGTTTACCGATGATAATAGCGGAGACGCCGTCCCGATAGACATGACCGTCCTCATAAGATGCCAGCAAGTGTTTCAGCGGTTCAATTACCGCCGATGCCAATCGGCCCGACAGAATTTCCGGCTGATAGATATCTTCCACGTCTTCCGGAAAATCGATCCCCACCTCTATATTTATCAGGAGTTGTTCCGCCTGATGGTGCATGGCCTCCACCTGACGGCGGAGCGCGCCCTGCAACTGCCGGGCGGCCAGCTCGTGACCAGGCGTGGTTTGGGACGAAATCAGTTCCGCCACCGCTTCCGCCTGAGTCAAATCAATCCGGCCATTCAAGAATGCCCGTTTGGTGAATTCTCCCGGGTCGGCCAGCCGAACATCGCTTCGGGCACACAGCATTTCCAAGATCTTGTTCAACCCGCAGCGACTGCCGTGGGCTTGAATTTCCACGACGTCTTCCCGGGTGTAGGACCGGGGTGCCCGCATGAGTGTGTAGAGCACTTCGTCCACGACGGCACCCGAGTCTGGTTCGACGATAAATCCGTGATAGAGCCGGTGAGACGCCAAGGTCGCGGGCTGTCTTTCGGCGGACAGCAATCCGCGCAGGGCGGACTCGCACGCCGGTCCGGATATCTTGACGACCCCGATACCGCCGGCCCCGAGAGGCGTGGCAATCGCCGCTATGGTGTCAATTGGGGAGTTCACGATGGACCAAAACCCTCGAAAAATCTCATTGGGGGGTGAGCCGGCCGTCGTCTGCGGCCTAGCTTTTCTTCTGCGGGTAGATGACCACCTTTCTGAAGGTTCCGGTTCCCTTGCTCTGGGTGCGGACTTTGGTCTCTGTCTTGAGCGCCAAATGGACAATACGCCGGTCATAGGCGTTCATCGGCTTAATGGTGGCCGGCTTACCGGACTGTTTCACTTTCTCACTCAAGCGCAAGGCGAGTCGGCTCAAGGAATCCTTCCGTCTGCTTCGATACCCTTCGACATCGACGGTAACGCGGATTCGGGTGCCCCCTTGTTTTTGGACCATTCGTTGAACCAGGTACTGGAGGGCGTCGAGTGTTTTTCCATGCTTACCGATCAACAGCGCAGCGTTTCCGCCGTGTACTTCCAGGGTGATTTCATCAGCCGTGGCGGTGGCGGTGACCGAGGTATCGTCTGCTATATAAGAAACAATTTCTTCGACCACCTCTTTGGCCGTTTGTACGATGTCCGTCGACGCCGGGGCCGTCTCGGTCTCTGTCTCCGTTTCTGTTTTCTCCGGGGCGGCCGGTGCCGTTGCCGGGGCGACCGATTCCGGAACGGCCACTCGAATCTTGGCTTTTTTTACGCCCACCAAGCCGAATATGCCGGTCGAACCGTAGGACAACACCTCGGTTTCCATTTCTTCCTCGGACAGACCGAGTTCTTTACAAGCGTTTGCCAGGGCTTCTTCCTTGGTTTTTCCTTCAAATTCATATTCAGGCGCCATAAGTGCCTCCGTTCCTACGCCGTTTTTTTCGTAATGTAGTATTGCTGAGCCATTGAGAGAATATTGTTTACCAGCCAATACAAAACGAGACCCGAGGGGAAATTAATGAAGATAAAGGTGAAGAAAATGGGCATAAACATCATCATCTTGGCCTGCGTGGGATCTCCCGGGGGCGGCGACATCTTCTGTTGCAGAAACATGGACGCCCCCATGATGACGGTCAGCACCGGTATTCCGTAAGGCGGGGCCATCAGGGGAATTTGCACGTCGAAACGAAACAACCGGTCCGGCGCCGACAGGTCGTTGATCCACCAAAAGAAGGGGGCGTGTCTAAGTTCGATGGCCTGGTAGAGCATTTTGTAAAAGGCGAAGAAGACCGGTATTTGCAAAACCATGGGTAAACACCCGCCCAGGGGGTTCACTTTGTAGATTTTATACAGGTTCATCAGTTCCTGATTCATCATCCGCTTATCGTCTTTATACTTGGCCCGTATTTCGGCCATCTTGGGTTGCAGCCGCTTCATTTGGCTCATCGATTTGTAACTGCGATTGCTCAAAGGCCAGAATATCAGCTTGACGATAAAGGTGATGATGATGATGGCCACCCCATAATTGGGAATGTAGCGATAAATAAATTTCATAGCATGAAGCAGCGGCTTGGCGATGATATCGAAAAAGCCGAAGTCGACGATCCGCGTCAGGGCCGGACCGACTTGACCGAGGGTGTCCACGCTTTTCGGTCCGAAATAGAGCGTGTAATTCAATGTTCGCGCCGTGCGGGGCGGCAACGGACCGGACGGATCCAGATAGCTGGTGGTGAGGACATTGCCGTCGGAAAGGCTTAGCTGCAAGGTCGATTCCGCCGTCTTTTCCGGGACCACTGCGGAGACGAAATAGGGGTCCTCGTTGGCCACCCAATGGATGGTGCCGGCGTGTTGCGGTTCTTCTTGGATGTCGTCCACGTCGATTTCCCTGAGTTCGCCGTTGATCAACGCCGCCGGGCCGGCGAAAACATACCGGGAGTTGTCGGACTGGTTTTTCACGTTTTTAAGTGACACCGCCAGCTTGTCCTCTATGTACCCGGATGTTCGATTGGCCACCTCCACCTCAAGGGCTATCTCGTAGCTCTGCGGGTCAAACCGAAAGGTTTTCGTGATGGCGACACCGTCAGGGGCGGTCCGACGGAAGGTCAACGTTTTGCCTACGGCCGTGACATCCAGACGGGTCTCAGAAAACGGGCTTTGAAATCCCTCGACGTCTTCTATCGGTGCTTCACCTTCTTGGAGTAAGTGGACCACCGGGGTACAGCCCGCCTGGGTGGGTAAACTGATCAGTTCCTTGGGCGCCGCATCCGTCCCTAATTTCTCTTTATATTTCTTAAGCTTGAAACTGGTAAAACACCCGGTTTGTTCAGAAAGCTCAGCCACATAAAGGGCCGTATCCACGGTAATGGTACGATCGGATCCCCGCGGTTCCATTCTGGATTCTTCTGTCAGGGCCGGCGCGTCCGACAAGGGTTGAACCCGGCTTTCCGTTTTCGGTGATGT
>CAZHHS010000060.1:0-10535 GCA_964532395.1 uncultured Desulfobacterales bacterium
GAGCGGAAGTGGAGTTCTCCGACAGCCTCCTAGGCCGTTTCAAGATCCCCTCGCTTCCAGCAGGGCAAGCCAAAGGTGGCCTCACCCAAGGCCCCACCGATTGGAAAATGGTAAGGGTGTACCCATGGCGGTTGACCGCACCAAAATCTTGTCGAATACCATAAAGCGGCTCCTACGGCGAGGAGCCACCGTTCACCTACAGAAGATCGTCAACAAAACCCACGCCGCAGACCTTGCCGCCATTTTCCCATTTTTCACTTCGGCTGAGCAGGAAACCCTCTTTGATCTTATTGACTCCGTTTCCTATAAAGCAGCCTTTTTCAGTGAGCTGGAGGAGCGAACCTTACAAAAGGTGATTGAGCGGATGCCCGCCGAAAAAGTGGTGGAAATCCTTGAACAGATGCCCAATGATGATGTCGCCGCCGTTCTGGGACAACTGCCGGCTGAGCGGGCCAAAGTGCTTCTGGATCTCATGGCCGAAGAAGGTTCTGAAGAAGTAGAGGGCCTGTTGAGTTACGAGGCGGAAACAGCCGGCAGCATCATGTTGCCCGACTTTATCGCATTAAAGCAAGAAACAACGGCCAAAGAGGCCATTGCCGCCCTGCAAAAGGATTACGCGGACATCGAGATGCCTTTCTATCTTTACGTGGTCAATGACCGCGATCAATTGGTGGGTGTCATCTCTTTGCGACAATTGGTGGTTGTTCCCCCGGAGACCCGGCTGGACTCCATTATGGCCACCGACGTAGTTTCGGTTCACACAGACACGGATCAAGAAGAAGTCGCAAAAATCGTTGCCCGCTATAACATTCTTGCCATCCCCGTAGTTGATGAAAACAATGTCTTGGTGGGAATCGTCACCGTCGATGATGTCCTTGACATCATACGGGAAGAAGCCACGGAGGACATCCTGCGGATGGCCGGGGCGGGAGACGATCTCGTGGAATCCGATTCGTTATTGAAAAGCGCCCGCATACGACTCCCCTGGCTACTGGCCAGCTGGATCGGGGGCGTTATTGCCTTTTTGGTCATCGGCTATTATGAAGACACTCTCAATAAACTGGTTTATCTCGCCGCCTTCATCCCGATCATCATGGGCATGGGCGGAAATATCGGCACTCAATCCTCAACCATTATTGTTCGGGGTCTGGCCACCGGTCAGTTCAACGTCAAACAGATCGGGAGTGTGGTGGTACAGGAGCTGATGATCGGTTTCACTTTGGGCTTTGTCTATGGATTGTTGATCGGCGTCGTAGCCCAACTTCGATACGACGTTTGGTTCATCGGCCTGACAGTGGGCCTTGCCGTCATGATGTCCATGACCATCGCCGCCACCGTCGGGGCCTTCGTCCCCATGGTCTTTGCCCGGATCAACGTGGATCCCGCCGTCGCCACGGGCCCCTTCGTCACCACGTCCATCGACATCCTCAGCGTTTTTTTCTATTTTCAGATTGCCACCGCCTTGTTACCCCTGTGATGTCATGCAACCCTTATCCTCGCCTGCCATTGTTCTTCGAACCATTGAACATGGCGATAACGACAAAATCCTTACATTCTTCACCTTAAAACACGGGAAAGTGTCACTCATTGCCAAGGGCGCCCAGAAAAGTGTCAAACGCTTTTCCGGCACCCTCGAATTATTCTCGGCAATACACCTGGTTTGGGCCGCATCCAAAAACCGTGGATTGCCGTTTTTGCAAGAAGCATCCATAATTCACCCTTACGATCATATCCGTACCAGCATTCGCCGTACCATCCATGCCAGTTGTTGGTGTGAATTGGTTTATCAGTGGATGGAAGAAGGCCAGGCACAGGCCGCGTTGTTTCACCTCCTGGAACGGTTGTTGGAACAACTCAATTCAGGGGCGGTATCGGAAGAAATTCTCCATATCGCCTTTCAAATCCGCTTTATGGCCTTGAATGGTTTCCGGCCGGGCCTGGAACAGTGCAACACCTGTGCGTTGCCCATTGACCGGATGGAGGGAACCGACGTGGCCTTTCAGGTAAAGGCGGGGGGGATCCTGTGTCCAGCCTGTGGTCCCCGTGGGCCCGGGTACCTGCGGGTCTCCAAAGGTACGGTAAAGATCTTAAACTGGATATTGAATTCACCGCTGGCCCACCTGGACCGGATTCGGTTTTCCCGGCGCTCAGTCGATGAAGGCCTGCAACTGTTGAATACCTTCGTGCCCTATCACTTGGGCAAGGAGACCAAAAGCGCCCAGATGCTGAAACATCTCCAGGAGGGCTGATTTTCCGGAGTTACCACCGAATTGGATTTATTCCCACCTTTACAAAGCCCCGGTTTCCGTGTATGGACAGAAGAGTTGACAGCAAGTACTACTACGGCTACACCGGACGACGCAGCCTCGGCTTGTGAGATCCACTCAGGCCTTGTATCTTTGGGCCGGCAAGGCTCAACCGGCAAGGCTCAACCGGCAAGGCTCAAAAGGACAGACGGAACCGAAAAAGGACATGAAACCACTGACTTTTCAAAAACTGATTCAGAAATTGGCGGAATTTTGGGCCCGACAGGGCTGCATCTTGCAACAGCCGTATGATATCGAAGTGGGGGCCGGCACGTTTCATCCAGACACCTTGTTACGCTCACTGGGGCCGGAGCCGTGGTACGTGGCATATGTCGAACCCTCGAGACGGCCCACCGACGGCCGTTACGGAGAAAACCCGAACCGACTGCAACATTACTACCAATACCAGGTCATCTTAAAACCCTCGCCCATCGAGGTACAGGACACGTATTTGAAGAGTTTAAAGGCCGTAGGGTTGAATCCGCTGGCACACGACATACGATTCGTGGAAGATGATTGGGAATCTCCCACTTTGGGCGCGTCCGGTTTGGGGTGGGAAGTTTGGCTGGACGGGATGGAAATCACCCAGTTTACGTATTTTCAATCGGCCGCCAGCTTTGATCTCAAGCCCGTCTCCGTGGAAATCACCTACGGGCTTGAACGGATTGCCATGTATATTCAAGGGGTAGATAACGTCTTTGAATTGAAGTGGAACGACGACATCACCTACGGGGACCTCCATCACCAGGCAGAAGTCGAACACTCGACCTACAATTTTGAAGAGGCGGACGTGGACATGCTCTTTTCCCTTTTCGATATGTGTGAAGCAGAAGGTCACCGGGTGGTGCTCAAGGGCCTCGTCTTGCCTGCCTATGAGTATTGTCTGAAGTGTTCCCATACTTTCAATCTGCTGGATGCCCGAGGTGCCATCAGTGTCACGGAACGCACCGGTTATATTGGACGTGTGCGAAACCTTGCACGCGCCTGCGGCAAGGCTTATTTAACCCAACGGGAGGCGATGGGATTTCCACTCTTAAAATGAACCGGAGACGTTCCTGTATTTTTAGCGGGTTGAGGTGTGCCATTGACACCGGAAGAGGACACAAGGCAGGGACATCGGGTATTTGAAAAGGCCGGAGAGGTGAAGCTTGCCGACACCGATGCCGCCGGATTATTGTTTTTTGCCAACCTGTTCAAACTCGCCCATGACGCCTACGAATCATTCATGGCTTCCACCGGATTGGGTTTAAATCAGATTATCCAAAATATGGATTACCTGTTACCCATCGTCCATGCCGAGGCCGATTATAAATCTCCGCTCCGATTGGGAAACAGATTTCGGATCTTTCTAAAGTCGGCGGTGCAAAATCACTCTTTTGTCCTCACCGCTTGTTTCCGAGATCTCTCCGGAGAAATTGCGGCGGAAGTCAGAACCGTGCATGTGGCGGTGAGCAAGGTTACAGGCAAAAAGATTCCCCTTTCCGAGCAACTCAGAAAAGGGCTTCTGGAAATCAGTTAAGGGATTTTCCTTTATGGACAAGGAAGTGCTGGAGCGGTTCCGATATTTCTTGAAAGACCATATCCGTAAACGGGTCGATTTTTCCCAAACCCCGCAAAACAGGGGTCTGGCACCGCCTTCCATACAAAAGCCGTGTCGGGCGGACGCGACGACCGTCTCCCTTCCCAACCCCGAGTCGTGGGATCATGTGGGGGGCATCGACTTGGTAAGAGCCATCGAAAAGCGTCGGAGTCGACGGACCTTCAACAAAACCCCCTTATCTATGGAAGAGGTGGCGTTTCTTCTCTGGGCCACCCAGGGCCTTCGCGGCACTCCCCACGGTGGGCACGCCTACCGGACTGTACCCTCTGCGGGATGCCGTCACGCCTTTGAAACCTATCTTGCGGTTTTGAATGTCGACACCCTGACTCGCGGCATGTATCGCTACCTGCCCCTATCTCATCAGTTGGTTTGTGAATCCACCGACGAGATGCTTCCCAAGAAACTGGTACAGGCAGCGCTGGGACAACCCTATCCGGGCCGGGCCGCCGTCACGTTTATTTGGACGACGATTCCTTACCGAATGGAATGGCGCTACGGTCTGGCGGCGCACAAGGTAATCGCCCTTGATGCCGGTCATGTGTGTCAAAATCTCTATCTGGCTTGCGAAGCCATTGGTGCCGGAACCTGTGCACTGGGCGCCTATGACCAACAGGGGTTGGACGATTTATTGGGCGTCGACGGAGAGGAAGAATTTGCCATCTATTTGGCCCCCGTCGGCAAGATAAATTCCCCCAGGTAAAAACCGAGTCGGCCATTAATCGGATCTCCGATTGCCCGGAGTTCTCCGACAGACTCCTAGGGCTCAGTTTTTTCTCAACCGTTTCCGCGCCAACTTGGTAAAGTATCCTCGGTCGGGCTTCAGCCCGGCGGGAATTTCTTGAGGCCACTCCCAAATTGCGTCCGGAATCTTAAACCGCGGCAGCTCTTTCGCCAGCCCCCGGACCATATCCTCGCAATGGATCGCCGGATCTTCCTGAAGTCGTACGAAGGCCACCGGCCGAAAACCGAATTCTGCATCTTCCACCGGTACGACAACGGATTCGACAACACCGGGCAACCGGTGGAAGCTGGCCTCAATCTCCTCGGCATGAATGTTTTCCCCTCCGGAGATGAACATGTTGTCTTTGCGGCCCAGGAGGGTAAGATAACCATCGGTGTCCACCGTTCCCAGGTCTCCGGTTCGAAACCACCCGCCTTCATCCACGGGCAAGGAAAGTCCATGGGCGGTCACATAACCACGGAACAAGGTTTGGCCTTTAACCAGGATCTCTCCACGGTCAATCTTAACTTGCCGATACCGCAAGACCTTGCCTGAAGTCGCCAGACGACGTTTTTCCTCGTTCGGGCCGGTTGTGGTCACCTGAGACGCCATTTCAGTGAGACCGTAGGTGGTACGAATGGGTAGGCCGCGGTCATAGGCCTCGGCGATCCGATCGGCCCCGGTGGGTCCCCCACCTACCAAGACAGCCGCCAACCGGGTCTGGTTTTGGATGTTCGGAGATGCACTTAACAACCGGGATAACTGCGTCGCCACCAGGGAAAGATGAGTGACGGGAAGGGTGCTCAACACCTCCGCCAGACCCGTATGGGAGGGAGGAATGACTATGGCGCCCCCGCCCAAGAAGGTTCGAAACAAAATGCCCAGCCCCCCCACGTGATAAAGGGGCAAAGAGAGAAGCCAGCGAGTATCGGCCGTCACAGGGATGTTCCTGTTGGACCCCACGGCGCTCAAGTAGTGGCTGGAAAGATTGTGAAGGACCGCTTTGGGTCCGCCGGAACTGCCGGAGGTCAAAATGATCGTACCGGCCGGCTCTCTTGCCGGAAAATGCAGATCCTCCTCAGGCGGCCTTCGTTCCCGTATTCTATTATCAAATAGGTCTGACAGGCAAAGCTTACGAATGACGGGCGCAGAGATCCCGGACAAACCGCCGACGGCATCGACAACGGTTCGGCATCCGGTCTTTTCAAGGACCGTCGAAACGGTTTCCCCGGGAAATCGGGGACTGATCGGACAGGCAACAGCCCGGAGCCTGAACAAGGCCCACAACAGAATGGGATACTCCCATCGCGTGGGACAAATCAGGGCCACCCGCTCCCCATACCCAACACCGCGCCTTTGCAGCCGACACGCCACTGAATCGACCCACCCGTCCAGCTGTTCGTATGACATGGTCATATCGACTCCGATCAGGGCGGGCCGCTTTCCATATCGCCGGGCCGATGACCGGAGCGGACACTTTATGGTATCCGAGGGGGACCTTCCGTGAGTCATTCCAGCAACTCACCCTTAAATTCGTGAAAACTGTCAGGCAGGTCAACCACCGGTAACCGTCCGTTTTGGATCCGCGGCGGGTTCGCCACCAGGTCGGTTTTCAGCCAAGATGCCGTTCCCAACCCGGCCGGAACGTCCGTGTCATTGACCGATGCGGCCAGATGAGAAAGAACCTGTAACCCGAAGCCGGATTCAAAACTCGAACTGATTACGGCCCGAACCCCCTGTCTTGTCGCCCGCCTGGCCAGTCTAACCGTCTTTTCCAGTCCCAATCGGGTCGGTTTTAGCACGACGGCCCCAAGATTCGGAGGAAAGGACATGTCATCCGGTGTAGTCCGGACCAGGCTTTCATCGAGTGCCAATGGGATCCGCACGTCCGATCGGGATAGGAGATCCGCCAGCATGGCGTCGGTTTGTACCGGCTCTTCGAGGTAATCAATGTCAGCATCGGAAAGGGCCTGAATTACAGCCATCGTCTGATCTACGTCCCAGGCACGGTTTGCATCCAGACGCAATATGGCAGCTGGACCAACACGTTCTCTCACCGCCAGGACAATCCGGACGGCGTCCGCCACGGGATACTGGCCGACTTTAAGTTTAAAGGCACCATATCCCTCGTCGAGCAGTCGGACGGTCCGGGAAAGGACTGCCTTGTAATCCCCGGCAAGCAGGGCATTAACCGTCACCTCGGCCCGCGGCGAATCCGAAATCAGCCGGCACAAAAGAATTTTTTGTCTCTGGGCCATCAAGCCTGTAATTGCCGTTTCCAGACCCCATCTGACAGAAGGTGCCAAGCCCCAAGGCTTCAACCACCGGTCAAAGCCCCCGGTCAACAAATCCAGGTCATCGGGCAACTCCTGTTCCGTCAAGTCCGCTTTTAAGCCGGCGATTTCGCCGGTCACCTGTGACATGTCTTCTTCGTTTAAGCCGGGTAAGGGAGAGATCTCACCAAAAGCCAGGTACCCGGTGTCCGTGCTCAGCGCAAGAATCAGTCCTTCTCGGCAGGCTATTCGGCACCGCCCCACTTCCAGGGAATGTATCAACGGCAGTGAGAACCGGTAGGTATGAAACCCGGTCACCCTCACAACAGCCACCCAAAAGCAAACAGAATGCTAAAAAGCAGCAGAAGCTTTCCCGTACCGGCAAGCGCGTCATTTAATACGCGACCGCCGGGAACCGTGAGGACGGTCCGTATCACACCGGCTCCGAGCAGAGGAATCAGGACGGTCAACAGGCTCCAGGGGTGATCTTCGGTATAACCGAATAGGGCCACGGGAATAAAAGAGGCCACGAGAATAGAAAACAGATATTCCAGACGGGCAAATCGCTTCCCGTACCGCACCGCCAAGGTTTTCTTGCCCGCCTCGGCATCACTATCGACGTCACGTAGATTGTTGACTGCCAGAATGGCAACCGAAAAGAAGCCGGGACCCAAGCCGGCCAGCAGAACCGACGGCTCAAGCGACAGGGTCTGTACGTAGTAGGTTCCCGCCACCGCCACGGGCCCAAAAAAAATGAGTACAAAGATGTCTGCAAGGCCGATATAGCCGAGCGGATACGGCCCGGCAGTGTAAAGCATTCCGGATAAGATCGACGCCCCACCGATAAACGCAATCGGCCATCCCCCAACAGTTACCAAGTAAACACCTACGAGAGCGGCGATCAAAAAAGCCACGGCAATCGCCCGCCGCATCGCCCCGGGAGAAACCAGCCCTGCCTGGGTAACCCGCATGGGACCCAGTCGCCCCTCTCGATCCGTACCTTTTTGGCCGTCATAATAATCGTTGGCCAGATTGGTTCCCACCTGGATGGCGACGGCCCCCAGGAGGGCCGCAAGCGCGGGCAGCCAGGCACCCTGCCCACTTTCAAAAGCCATGGCGGTGCCCACGATCACCGGGGCCACCGCCGCCCACAACGTCTTGGGACGAGCCGCCAGCACCCACAAACCGATTTTCGAGTACCGGGTCACTTAAGGGGTGTCCAATCTCTTTTTACCGAGTGGCTACAAGATGTCTCGGATCGATTGAATCTGGGTACACAACGCCTCAAATTGCTCTGGATACAGGGATTGCGGACCATCGCTGAGGGCCTGGTCCGGCTCATTGTGAACCTCAACCATGAGTCCGTAAACACCTGCGGCAACCGCCGCACGACTCATGGGAATCACTTGATCCCGTCTGCCGGTAGCGTGACTCGGATCCACGATCACCGGCAGATGGCTTTCCTTGACCACCACCAAAATAGCGGACAAATCCAGTGTATTGCGGCTATGATGGGCAAATGTCCGTACCCCACGCTCACAGAGTATCACCTGGGTATTGCCGCCCTCCAGGATATACTCTGCAGCCATGAGCCACTCTTCGATGGTGGCTGACAGACCCCGCTTGAGCAAAACAGGTTTCCTTGATCGACCGGCTCGACGAAGGAGCGAGTAGTTCTGCATGTTCCGGGCGCCGATCTGAATCACATCCGAATACGCTTCAACGACGTCGAATACCTCATGGTCCAGCGCTTCGGTCACGATGGGCAGACCGGTTTCTTCTCGAACCTTGACCAGGATCTTAAGTCCTTCTTCCTTAAGACCCTGAAATGAATACGGAGATGTTCTCGGCTTGAAGGCCCCCGCTCGAAACAGGTTCGCCCCGCTTTGACGCACCGCGCGAGCAATGGCCATGGCCTGGGCTTCGCTCTCCACGGCACAGGGCCCGGCAATTAATGAAAAGTGTCCATCACCGATCGTCACATCACCGACTTGAATGAGTGTGGCCGCGGGCTGAAACTCTCGACTCACAAGTTTGTAAGGCTTGGTCACCGGTATGGCATCCTTGACGCCCGGTAGCGCGAGAAAATGGGCGGCCGCCATGGCGCCCTTGTTGTGTAGAACACCAATAGCTACTCTCTCTCCCCCCGGTATGGGGCGAGCCGTACATCCCTGTCTTTCAATGTCGGCAATCACTGCATCAATTTGATCCGGTGTAGCCTGTTGCTTCATTACGATGAGCATGGGGGGTCCTCCTCTTACCAAAGAAAATATCGGCGTCCAATCATGAACTGGCTAAGCCTGGAACGGACCGGCTATTTTAAGGGCTCGCGCAAAATGCGGGGGGCCACATTGTAGGCCAACCTGCCAACGAAAAAAGGGGCCCTGGAAATTCATCCCACGGCCCCTTTTCTTTGTAAAACCGAAGTGACCGCGCTCCAGAGTGGGGCACAGCCGTCACGCTTTACCTTTTCCCGTTACACGGCAGCGGCCCACCCCCGAACAAGGATGCTTTGCCACCGCCACCATTTCTGCCTTTGAATCATTCCCGCCTATTGCCTTTTGGACTTACCGGACCTGTATGAATCCACCGAGGCCGCATTGCGAAAGTGGCTCGCCAATCAGGGGCCTCTCAACAACGCGACGCATCATATGTCCAAGAACCGCTTTTGTCAACTCCTGTCTGTAACCTGCTGATCACGCTTGTCCGTAATCAGCATGGTGGAAGGATCCAACACCAAATCCTGTCGACTCGACCCCGGGTGTTTATCCTTCAAGGTCTTGACGTGTATGTCTTCTCCCTCCGGATTAAGCTGTACAGCCAGTTCAAACAGATCCGCCACGTCGAGCAGGGGTGGGGGAACGGCTCCCCGCGACCGTGGATCTTCCCGGTGGGTGGTCATGGCAAACCAGACATGCATGCCGTTGGCTTTCGTTAATTCCTTTAAGAAAACGAGGGACTCTCGAGCTGAGGCATCGAAAGGAAATCCATCCACCAGTATCATCTTGGGAACGAAGATTTCCTGTTGCATCAGGTCATTCAACCGTTCTTCCAGTTTCGGGACACTAAAGCCTTCTACTTTGAAGGTCATCACCAACCGATGCGGCAAAATGGCCTCCCACAGGGCATCTGTCTGGCCGATGTTATACTGCCTGGTGATATCGGCCAGGACCTCTTTATACCAAAGCACCACCTTATTCACCGGATCGTTGAGACTGACATGCAATACGTTATTGTCTCGAAGCAGGCTATTCAGGGCCACTTGAACCAAAAATGCCGTTTTACCGACTCCCGTCCTGGCCAGGACGGCCCCGAATTCTCCATCGCTAAGGGCCTGTTCGCCTTCCCGGTCGATCAACCGCAAAGGATTGCGTAAAATAAGGTCTTTTTTCAGCATCCGCATATTCCTATCTTTAAGATAAATGACCCGCCCCCAGAACTCAAGGGCACGACCCTGTTGATTAACCGTTGGTATTTCGTGTGTCATTCGATTCCGCGGGCAACGCCTGATTAAAAGAAGTATGGTGGCGTCGCTAAAAGCTGGGTTAAGCCGCGCCGCCGGCCTTCTGTTGACAACGAACTTGATCACCGATTTGTCAGGTAACGCCTGGCGGCGTAACCTGACCTACGAGCTA
>CAZHHS010000061.1:0-6500 GCA_964532395.1 uncultured Desulfobacterales bacterium
ACGTGACTCAAATATGGCGGGACAAGACCCCGATGTACGGGAAAACGAAATAAATATCCACGCCGACATAGAATAAAGATGCAATTTTGATGGGTATTCTATTTGTTCGTCATTCCCGCGGAGGCGGGAAGCCAGGGTTTTAAAATCGTTCTGAACTTCTGCCTTCGCGGGAGTGGCGGCATATGGGACTTCTTGTGATGTGACTGTTTTTTCATTCGACGTTCGACGTTGGATGTTCGACGTTCATGTTTTTAGGTCTGTGTCCGTCTGTGTGTGTCCGTGGCTAAAAAACAAAAAGCCCCTGCCCGATCTTCCGGGACAGGGGCCTTTTTCCCGCAGTCTATAAACGTTATTTCTTCTCTGTCTTGCCTTCTCCCAACGGCAGTTTCTTGAATCGGCCGCCGTGAATGATGGGATCTCCTTTGTAGCCCAGGGCTTTGAAATTCAGGTAATCCGTCTGGTCGGTCAAATGGGACACGTCCCGTCCTTTCGATTTCATGAACTCAAAGTCGGTGCCCATTTCGGTGAGCTTCTTGAAGTTGACGTCCCGGTTGTCCTGGTGGCACCGGTCACAGGTCTTTTCTTTGGTCAGGGCCTCGTGACACTGGGCGCAGCCCAAGGCGTTTTCTGCGGGCATGGTTTCGTGATTTAATCCCCAGTACATGATGGTTTCCACCCACTCATATTCACCACTGTACTCCAGTCCGGCGGCTTTCATACCGTTTTCGAAGGACTGCTGCCAATCCAACGTTTTCCAGTAACCACCGGGACCGAAGAGATGGGGAACAATGAGATAATTGTGCTCGGCGTCCGCCATCTGTTTTCCCCGCATGGGCTTGAAGGGAAAGATCCTGGCCGTGGGATCCCAAATGGCCCCCACCGGGTCGGTAATCCGGGTTACCTCGTCCGGGTTGATCTTGTCGCCGAGGAGCACCCGTTTTACCTCGCCGTTATACCAGAGGTACTCCGGTTTGGCGCTTTCCTTCCAAATGAACTCTCCCTTTTTCCAGGAATAGTCGGGCATGCCGTACTTGTCCTTTTTGGGTTTGCGTGACTTGTCGCCCGCTTTGGACCAATCCCACCAGGTCTTTGTCGCTTTGCACTTCGCATAAACCGGACTGTGGCAGGTCTGGCAGTAAAGGTGCTCGGTGTGTTTGTTCAGGTGATGGTTTAACAGGTTATGTCCTTCATGACCTTCTCCCGTATGGTATTTATGGGGTTGGTCGGTATGACAATCCTCACACGAGCGACTGCCTTCCGCCACGGGGAGTGACAGGGACCGACCGGAGATTTTGTGGTTTCGGGTTTTGTGGCATTCGTGACACTGAAAATCCATGCCGCCCATGTGCACATCGCAGTTTCTGGAGGGATAGTAGAGAATGCCGTTCATGTCGCCGTGCTTGACGGCGTCGCCCCCGCCACCCTGAAAATGGCAATCCCCACAGGTCTTCCGGCTCGGCTTGCCCACGTTTTCCGCGATTTCCTTCAGGTTGATCTGCGGGTAGGGCATGCCTGCAGCCGGCGGGGCCTTTCGATATTTTAACGTGGTGTCGTGACAAACAAGACAATCCATACGGGTTTTGTCGGTAAAGTCAAACGTGCCATCTTCCCAGCCGTATCCTGCGTGGCAACTCGTACAGCGGGGCCAGTTGGAGGGCACGGCCACGCAAAAGTTGTTTATGGTGTCCGTTGCCTTGCCGGAGGTAACCTTGTCTTCCTGGCCGATGGTGTAAGGAGACGGTCCCTTCCACAGCCAGTGCGCGGAGGTCAGCATGTCCTCGGCTGCATCATCATGGCAGCGGAGGCACTCCTTTGTCACTGTTATCGGATCGGGGTTGTCCGGCAATTTGACCAGGTCTTTGTGGTCCGGTACCTTTTTGGGGTGACAGCCTGAACAGTTGACCGGTCCCTTGTCTTCTTCCTTGTGGCAGTCCATACACTGTTGATGATAGGCCGCCTTGAGTCCCAGACGATCCGGAAATTCCGGGTTAAACGCCTCTTGGTGACAGGCGGAACACTTGGTGGTTTCCGAGGCATCCGGGGTATCCGGTTTGTAGTGATGACATTCCATGCAATTATTGATGACCGTGGCGTGCTTCATGTGCATGAAGCGAACCGGTCCATAGAGGTCTCCGTAAGGTTTGGTTCTCTTCTTTAAAATCGGACTGTCGAGTACCAGATACCGATGTTTCATGTCCTTTAAACCGGGGGCGTTTTCGCCCAAACGAAGTCTCCGCAGGGAGGGTGGTTCATCCACGATTTTGCGAACCAGTTCGGGGACCTTGTGAGCCCTCTCCAGTGCGGCGACCTGGTCCACCGGTTCCCAAGGGGTGCCGTCCTCAAAGACCTTGGGGGGTGGCGGGGGTGGGCCTTTACCGCCGGTTGCGGCGCCGACTTCCCCCTTTTGAGCCAATAGGAAACCGCCTACGGATAAAAAGAATATACATGCAAGCAGTCCGTTTCTCCAGTTCATGAGGTCACCTCCTTACGACGCGTACTGAGAACCGGCAGATAGGTTACGGCCAGTCTATAGAAAAAGATGATGCTGGCGATCAAGCCGGTGGTTATGGCGATCTCCCCGATGGAGGGGAAATAGGATTGTTGGGTATAGGGCGGATTGAAACTTACCAGGAACACGTTGACGCGGTTCAGAGCGACCCCCCCAACGACCAGGGCACAGGCAATGAAAAGCCATCTTGACGATTGTCTTACACCGGGAGATAGAAGCATAAACCAGGGCAGTATCACCCCGAAGATCATCTCCACCAGAAAGGCACGACTCTGGACGGATCCATCGAAGAGATATACATAAGACCCTCTGGCGATCATGTCTCCGATTTTTAATGCCATGTAGAGTCCGAGCAGAAAGATGGTGAACCGGGTGAGCGGCCCCAATACTTTCATTTCGTCGTGAAGTTTCATCGATCCCGTCGCGATAGTGGTTTCAAATACCACCATGGGAAATCCCACCGCGATGGCCGACATTAAGAAGAGCAGCGGCAAGATGGGGGTGTACCAGAGAGGATGGACTTTTGTCGGCGCAATCAACATGAGCGAGCCGAGTCCGGATTGATGCATGAAGGACAAAACCACGCCGGCAATAATGAAGACCCACATGACCTTGTCCAATCCGCGGTTCAGGGTGGCCAGGATTGGAATCTTCTGGCCGAACCGGTCGGCCAGAACCGGTATAAACTCAATGTAGAGCACGTGCAGGTAGATGACCACACACATGGCCACTTCAAACAGGACCGAATTGGGCTGCCAGAAGACCAGAGGCTTCCAGATGGCCCAGGAACGGCCGATGTCGATAAATAGACCTATGGACACAAACGTGTATCCCAGAGCGGCGGTCAGTAATGCCGGCCGCGTGACGGCTTCATATTTGTGCCGACCGAATATGTGCGCCAAGGCGGCGGTGGTGAATCCCCCGGCTGCCAATGCAACGCCGGTGGCCACATCGATGCCGATCCATAACCCCCAGGGGTGGGTCATCTTCAAATTGGTGATGGCGGCCAGTCCACCGGTATACCGGGCGACAACAAAAAATCCGGCCGTGGCCATGAGCGCCACCAGGAATATGACGCCCGGTGTCCAAAACGGCGCCGGCACCGGGGCCGGCTTGGCGTGTTCGCTCATCATGATTCCTCCTTATCTTGGTCGTTCTGGGTTCCCTTGAACTGTCCGCGGTTGTAAACGGCCATGGCGCCACCCAGTAAAGCGAACAGGGTCAACGGTGCCCACATGTAGGCGAATATGCTGTGCTGAATGGTCTCCGTCAAATGGGGCATCGGCTTTGCGGGCAGGGTTTGGAACCCGAGTTTTTCAAAAGGTACTTTTGACACGTACAACCAGGAGGTGCCGCCGACCTCGTGTTGTCCATAGATCTTGGGTACATAATGTAGCGGGTCACTCTTGATTCTTTCATCCGCCAGTTTGAGCAATTGGCTGCGCTTTCCGAAGGTGATCGCCTCCACCGGACAGATGGAAGCACAGCCGGGCAATCCCCCTTCTTTGGAAATGCGTTCAAAGCAGAACGTGCACTTTCTCACCCGCGGCGTGATGGGATCGTGGAACTCGTAAGCGGGAATCTGAAACGGGCAGGCAACCATGCAATAGCGGCATCCGATACAGCGGGATTTGTCATAGATGACCGCCCCGTTCTCTTGCTTTCGTAACGCGCCGGTGATGCATGCAGAGGCGCAGGCGGGGTCCTGGCAATGCATACACTGGACCTTGACAAACGTGGGTACCGGTTCGTCTCGTTCATTGAGACGCCCGGTAAAATACCGATTGACCACGGTAAAGGCTTTGTCCGTGGGGCGTCGTTCTTGGTCCATTACAGTGATGTCGTCAAACGGACGCTCCGGGTCCGGCAACTCGTTGACCTCCTTACAGGCCCGCTCGCATTTGCGACACCCGATACATCGGCTCAGATCAACGAGGCACCCATAGGGGTCTTCGGGTACCTTTGCCTCTCGAGCAGCGGTAGCAGACTCCGCCCCACCGGCTAAAGTCGCTCCCGTCACGCCCATTACCTTGAAAAAATTACGTCGACTTAATTTCATGGCATCATCCTCACTTTATGGGTTCAACGTTTTTGCGTTGTTAGTGGCAACGAATGTGCCAACCCTCGCTGAAGTCTCGTGTCCCTTTTTAATGTAGTGATTATAAAGGCTTATGGTTTCGCGGGGAGTGATGCCGGAACGGGGGTGTAGTTATCAGATGTTAATGTTGGGCAAATGGAATTATCATTTGTTAACTTTGGAGTGGTCCTGCGAGTCTAACATCCCAGGCACTGGACGTTCACCTGTTTCTCTGCTATAAATTAAGTTGGCGCTTTCAAAGGGGGCCCTATGATCCGGCCCGAATCACAATTTATGCGCACCAACGTCCCGCTTCTGCTACGACGCTTTTCCTTGTTCTATTTCAGAGAACGATCCTGCATCGAATATTTTGTCAACGAGCGCGTTTCCGAGGAAACCATTTCGACGTCTATTGTTTTTTCTTACAATCGGGAAAAAGCAGATCTCCATGTGTCCCGATTCCATCCCGAGATCTACCGTCAGCCGAACGCAAAGTATATGTCGGCGGCATGTTTCTATCTCTTAATCCACCATTTTGCCGACTCTTTGGGTTTAGACGATTCCAGTCATATCAGCCTGGAAACCGTGCCGATCATCGGGGATCGCTTTTACAAGAAGCTAAGGGACTTCGATTTTCATGTTGTCAGATTCGAACTGGGCAATGTCGTTGAACTTTTCAGCGATATCATGCGCCGTTCCGTCGATACGACTGTGGTTCGAGAATATGTTTTCCAGGACGGTGAAACGCCGTTTTTGAGGTGATCGGTGGAAGACGTTTTTCCAGCGACCTGTTTTTCTTTGAGGTTTCTTGGTAGCAGGTGAAAAAACGACTTGATGACATTGTTCGTTTTATCGAAGACGAAGTGCCGTTTGACAAATATCTGGGCATCAAGGTTGCGGCATTGGGAGAAGGGTTTGCCCGACTGCTTATATCCTTCCGAAACGAATTTATTGGGGACACGCGGCGTCCGGCGCTTCACGGGGGTGTTATATCCGCCCTGATCGATACCTGTGGTGGTGCTGCTACATGGACGCTGTGTACCAGGGCGGACCGGATTTCGACTGTCGATATGCGGGTCGATTACCTTCGCCCCGGTCCCAATCGTGATATTCTCGCCGAGGCAACGGTTCAACGTATGGGCAACCGGGTGAGCGTCGTGCATATTCGCGTCTTTGAGGCAGGCGATGAAGAGACCATCATTGCGGAAGGTCGCGGTGTTTACAACGTCCGGCGAGCTGGCGCATGAACTGATTTTTTTGGTGGATCGTAGTTTTACTACCCCATTTTGCGTAGTTTTACTATGCGAAAATAGGTAGTTTTGCGGTATTGACTTTCTCGTATTTGTGGATAACATCATAGGTGAGGAATTAAGCTAATCCCGCCGCATAGCTCTCGGTTTCTTATAGAGAATCCATCGATCGGGGGCTATGTCTGTCCCGATGCGTCCTATGCTTTACGTGGTCAGCGAGGAAACCAAAAACCAAACCGTTTGCCGGAAAGGCTTTGGCTGCCTGTCTGGCAACATGCGGGAGGTGTGCCGGATTTCTAATGCATTGGGTACGCGGCTGATTGTTACCGACTGCCCCCAAAGAGGGACGCTTTGTGACTACTGTAAGGCCTTCGAGCTGTCTCGGGGCTTTTGCATCTGTCCCACCCGGCTGGAACTCCACAATCGCTACCATGTCTGATGCGGTACGTAGGCCTTTCTCTCCCCGGCTTTGCAATAATTACAGGTGTCGGCAGTGTAACCCCTTGTAATCAGGATAAAGATCAAGTTCGAATTTAGGTTTCTCTTGACTATAAGGAATTTGTTGCGTATGATAAAAACCAAATTGGCGCCAAGAAGGTGGCCAGTGTTTTAGTAGGGACAATTGAAGAGGAAATACCAAGCCAGGAAGGCGACTGGGCAGAAG
>CAZHHS010000061.1:6510-8329 GCA_964532395.1 uncultured Desulfobacterales bacterium
GACGCGTATCAGGATTAATCCATTGAAATATCTATTGGTTGTATGTGTGCTGGTATTGATTCATTCGACATCCGGGTATGCCGAGACAAAAACCATGGAACGGGATACCAATGACGACGGGAAAATAGACCAGATTGCCACCTTCGATAATAGCGGAAAACTATTAAAATTGGCGGTGGATGGGGACGCCGATGGGATTATGGACCGCTTTCAGCACTACGACGAGGGTAAGTTGGTGCGTATGGAGCGGGACCGGGACCAGGACGGCAAAATGGATGCATGGGATCATTTTGAAGCAGAGAAGCGCGTCCGCCACGAACGGGCCTCATTGGAGACCGGTGAGTTGGAGCTGGTCATTGCCTTTGACAGTGAAGAGCGGCCGCTCAAAATGGAGCGGGATACGACCGGAGATGGTCGGTTCGATAGCGTTTACCATTTCAAAGAAGGAAAACTGGCCCGTAGTACCAGAGATACGGACGGGGACGGCAAAACGAACGTTTGGCAGACCTATCGCAATGAAAAACCGTTAAAAAATCGAGTAGATGGGGACGGAGATGGTCGGATCGAAAAAGAGACATTTTTCGATGAAGAGGGCATGCCTCGTGAAAGCCGCCACGATCACGATGGGGACGGCAAGATGGAGCTTTTCAGGTTTTATGAAGAGGGTGAATTACGAGAACAAAAAAAGGATGCCGACGACGATGGCCGTTATGAGGTCGTCACGGAATACGAGGGCGGAAACCCCGTAAAACAAAAAAAGGATACCAATGCCGACGGCCGGTTTGACGTGTTTACCCGCTTTGAAAAAGGGACACCTAGGCGTCAGGAAAAAGATACCAACTTTGACGGTAAAAAGGACATCTTTGTGACTTTGGATGAAGAAGGCGAAATTATTAAGATGGAAGAAGACACTCGATTTACCGGGCGCATCGACCGTGTCCGAACGTATAAAGATGGTCAACCGCTTAAGGTGTCCTACGATAGTGATGGTGACGGATTTCAAGAAACGCGCTCCCACTTTACAGAGGGCCGGCTGGCTGTGCAGACACAGGACAATAACAAAGACGGAAAGCCTGATGTAAAGATCTTTTTCGATAGGCGAGGCAACAAGAAAAAGGTCGAAAGTGATACGGACCTGGACGGCAACGTTGACACGTGGGAGACGTATGAAAAGGGCGCTCTGGTGCGGGTCGAGCAGGCCAAGTCCGGGAAGGGTCGGGTGGATGTAAAGATTTTCTATAAAGACGGTGACAAGCAGAAGTTATTGCGCGACCAGGATAAAGACGGCCGTTTTGAGATTACGCAGTGGTTTCAAAAAGAACCCTGGACGACGGTTATGGAATTAGACGCAGACGGAAACGGCAAGCCTGAAGGTCGGTATTGCTACGAAGATGACGTGATTCGGCTGAAAGAGGTCGATGAAGACGGCGATGGCGCCTGGGACCTGCGGGAGTATTTCACGCAGGAAGGAAAACTGGAAAAAAGCCAAGAAGACGAGGAAGGTACAGGAGAGTTCACGATTACCTGGTTTTATGACGAGGAGGAAAAGGCTGTCCGGGCTGAAAAAGATACCAATAAGGACGGCCGAGTGGATACTTGGTTTTATTATGAAGACGGCGCAATTCAGCGAGTCGAAGAGGATAGCAACGGTGATGGAAAACCCGATATCTGGGAGGAATATGATGAAACCGAGGCGCTGGTGAAGCGATCGAAAGATCTGAACTATGACGGCACACCGGATATGGAGAAGGTGGCGGGAGATGAGAAAGTGGGAGAGTGAGAGAGCGGGAAAGTGAGAAGGGGTGAAAGGGAGAAAGTG
>CAZHHS010000061.1:8429-10271 GCA_964532395.1 uncultured Desulfobacterales bacterium
GTGCTGAGAAGGCTAAGCGGTTAGCCGGTTGAGCCGGTTTGCCAGTTCGCCTGTTTCGCCAGTGGGCCAACAGACTCGTTTAGGGTTGGGTGGGTAAAGATGAAGGTGAAGAACTCAAAATCAAACAAAAAGTTGAGCGATGCTTAATCGAGTGTCTAATGAGAGATCATATTTTACTGGTTACCGGCTGAACCGGCCAACCGGCTAAACCGGTCAACCGATAACGGAGGACAAACGATGTTCGAGTTTCTTGCAAAAGGCGGCGTTTTAGTGGTTCCCATCTTGCTTTGTTCCGTATTGGCATTGGCGATTTTTTTGGAGCGCCTGATTCGGCTCAGCCGGGTCAAGATACGGGGGTACGGCTTAGTGGAGAAAGTGGGACGGTACTTGAAAGAGGGCGAAGACCAGAAGGCGTACGACCTGGCCAGTTCGGATGATAAACCGATGGGCCGGGTTCTGACGAATGCCATGGAGGTTAAGGACCAGGACCGTGAGACATTGGAGACCGTCCTTTATCACGCGACCGAAGAAGAAGTTCGCGGATTGTCCCGTTATTTACAAGCCTTGGCGACAATCGGCAACATTACGCCGCTGCTGGGGTTGTTGGGTACGGTTCTCGGCATGATCAAGGCCTTTATGGTGATTCAGGAAATGGGCGGCAAAGTAAACGCCGCGGTGTTGGCCGGCGGCATCTGGGAGGCCATGCTCACAACGGCGCTGGGGCTCGCCGTGGCGCTCCCGGTCATGGTTGCTCACAGCTATCTGGTTGGTCGGGTGGACAACTACGAAGCCCAGCTTCAAGACGGTGCCGTCGTCTTCGTAAAGGCCGTCGGCTATCGAATACACGGGCACAATGGATTACACACGCACGAACACACCCACTCGCACGCGCATTAAAAGGAAGGTTTAAGGCGCAGGGTGAAAGGCGCAAGGCAACAACAAAAAGAATACGGACTAGGCCGGGCAGTAAATCAAGGAGATTGAAGATGTTTTCCAAACGAAAGCAAAGAAAGCGCTATCAAATTCAGGCGCCGTTGACGTCGCTTATCGATATTGTCTTTATGCTGTTGATATATTTCTTGCTGACGACCAACTTCATGGTGGATGAAGGGATCAAGATCAAACTTCCCCAGGCAAAAGCCTCGGCGCCACAAACGGAAGAGCCCATCACGATTTACGTCTCCAAGGACGGCAGAGCCTTCTTAGGCACGGAAGAAATAACCCTGGCCAATCTGTTTGACCGCATCAAGGAACGCATCGCAGGCCGGCCCAACGAATTGGTGGTGGTACGAGCAGATCGAGCCGTTATGTTAAACAAGGCCGTCAAGGTCATGGACATCGCCAAAGCCGCCGGGGCGGGGAGACTTTGTCTGGCAACGGAGAAGGAGTTCTGAGAGGGTTGAGCCGGTTGCGCCGGTTTGGCCTGTTCGCCGGTTGATCCAGTTAGCCCATTTGGCCGGAGGAGAGACGGAGGGCAGGTGAGAAAGTGTGGAGGTGGGAAATTGGGAAGATCAAGTGGTTCGCCGGTTGAGCCAGTTTGCCGGTGGGGCGGGAGGGACAGCAGAGTAGTTGCACAGTTGGGAGCTCAAGGATGAGAGTGAAGAAGTTCGAGGAGTTGGAATGTTGGCAGGAGGCGAGAAAACTTACTCGCAACATTTATGAATATACCAAGAGTGCGATCTTCGCGAAGGATTTCAGGCTTTCGGGACAAATTACCGGTGCCGCAATATCTGTAATGAACAACATTTCGGAAGGTTTTGATTCCAGATCAAATAAAGAGTTTGTCAAATTTCTGACTTATTCGCGACGGTCCTGTTCGGAGGTGCAAAACTGCCTTTATAT
>CAZHHS010000062.1:0-10227 GCA_964532395.1 uncultured Desulfobacterales bacterium
CTCCGATCGTCTTACGATTTCTTACGCCACTTGCAGAATTCCGCCACTTCCACCTTGAGCCAGTCGGGCCAATAGGCTTCGTCGATGGGATAACTGCCATCCAGGGCTTGAAAGGATCCCTCCCCGAGCACTTCTTGAATCCGCTCTGGCAAGTTGTACTTGACCTCGTCCACCCCGATCAATTTGGCCATGGCCGCATTGATTTCCTCCGGACTCTTGTCGTACACGTTGTTTCCTTTGAAGGCCCGTTGCACGGCCAACTCTTCCAGGCATTCCGGACCGCGATACCATTCCTTGAAAGAAGGAAAAAACATGGGACCATAAGAAACCCAGAACTCGACATAGATGGCACCGGCGTTATAGACGATACGCACCGAACCGCCTTCACTAACGCTTCCGCGAACGATGCTGTCATCCCCCATCACAATGTTCTTGCCTTCGATGAGAGAATCGATGCCCCCGAACTTCAGCCCCACTTCCAGGGACCTTGTGGATCTTTCTCCCTCTTGGAATGTTCTCACCGCCTGAGGAAGCTTGATCAACGCCGGATACAAGGGCTTCTGCAAGCCTTCGGCGATGCCCACCGTCACGCCCCAACCGGATTCCGGATTCGGTATGACAATGTCGCCCTTCGACACCTTATAGGTTTTCACCAGCTCGAGACCGAGTTTCCGCCGCAATTGAAATATCTCATTGCCCCGGAATTTCGAATCCACGCTGCCGAAGTAGACCCCTTGAAACGCATCGGGCATCATGGTCTCTTCTCTCACCCGCTTGGTTTCGATGCCCTTGGAAGAGCAAATCGTCATCTCCGCACCGTCATACTCTCGTTCCATAAATCCCCGAAGTCTCCTGTGAGAGCACGACTCGCTGCTGATCACGAATGCACCGTTGACCACTCCGTAGCACAACGGCTCAAAGGCCCGGTCATCGCTGAGGGCAATGAGGCAGGTTTCCCTGCCGTCGTTCACAAGGGCAATCAACGCAAAGGTCGCCCGGCCGTGCAATCGGTCGATCAACTTCCTCCCCGCTTCAAAAGAAATGCCCTCCTCGCTGATATATTTGTGCAGCAGTGCCCCCACCACTTCCGTTTTATTGTGGGTCTCCAAGGTGTAATCCGGTTCGAGTTCCGACCGCAGGTCGTTTTCCTTGACCAGGTACCCGTCCATGGTGAGCGCCAGTTGGTACGGGGAAGACGTTTTCGGCAAAATCTCCAGGGGCTCGGCCTTCTTCGGTTCCGGGATCTTGCTCTTCGTATAGCCGACGTTTCCGATGGCCACCGTGGGGTGGGCAGCCCGAAACATTCTCATCACCGCCGGCGTGATCACATCAGCTACCCTGCCGAGTCTGGGATAGGTGAGTATGCCTTCATCGTTACCGGCGGCGATCCCCGTACTGGCCTTACCTCGGTGTTGAATCGCTCCGGTAGCCAGGACGATCTTCTTGATCAAATCGGAGTCTTCCGGTGCGTAGACACCGGTTATACCGTCCATAGACATGAGTTCCTTTCGTCATCTCCTTTCCGTCGAAGCATCGCAGTGCATCAGTTCATTTCCGAGGTCACTTTCCGTCAGCTCTTTGCAAAAGAAGTCCCGACACGCCTGTGGCCGCCGGTCGTATATCAGGCAACCTTGATTCGGATCAAGCAGGGCACAGCCGATTTCCCGGCAACACCGCAGACAGGACACGCACTTGCCCTGTTGTGTCGAGAAGGCACGATGGTCGCTCAGGATTTTGCCCTCCCGAATAACAATCCCTTTCCGGGCGGCTTCCTTTTCAAAACAATGGAAACAAATGAGCGTGCCGATTTCCCCGTAAACGGTTTCTTCGCCCCAGATCACTCGGCGACCGCACGTATAACAGGAAACCTTCTTCACCGAGCAATGCCTTTCAGTCCGGCTGTTCATTCTTCTTGTTGTTCTTACCGAAGTCCCTGGCCTTCTCTGCGAATGCCTTCAAACGTTCATCCACCAACCGGAACAGGGTATCCTTCGGATAGATCCCATCCTTTCGTCTCTTTCCCGCCTTCATGCCGGTCAAGATCTCAATGCCCTCCTCGATTCGCCGTATGGGATAGACGTGGAACCGGCCCCTTTCCACGGCGGCCACCAGGTCCTTTTTGAGCATCAATTCCTTGACGCTCTTGTCCGGCATAATGACACCCTGGGTTCCTGTCAATCCCTTGTATTTGCAGATGTCAAAAAAACCTTCGATCTTCCGGGTTACCCCTCCTACCGGCTGGACTTCCCCTTTCTGACTCACCGACCCGGTCACTGCAATCCCTTGATAGATCGGTACCTGGGCGATGGCGGAGAGGAGTACGAACAATTCCGCGCTCGACGCACTGTCCCCGTCCACCATGCCGTACGTCTGCTCAAAACAGAGACTGGCCGTAAGCGCCAGGGGCCGTTCCTGGGCGAAGTGCTCAGAGAGATACCCGCTCAAGATCATCACCCCCTTGGTATGTGTCTTGCCGCTCAGCTCCGATTCCCTCTCAATGGTGACCACACCGCGCTTTCCCATCGCCACATTGGCGGTAATCCTTCCCGGTTTGCCGAAGGTATGATCCCCTGTTTGCAGGATGCTCAAACCATTAACCTGACCGACCCTGGACCCGGAGGTTTCAACCCAAAGGATATCCTTCTTGACCAGTTCCTGGACCCGCTCTTCCACAAGGTTCGCCCGATACCTTTTTTTCTCGATCGCCTTTTCCACATGCTTGGCACTGATATATTTTCGTTTCGAATCCTTGGCCCAATAATCGGCCTCTTTAATAATGTCCCCGATCGCACCCAACTTCAAGGTAATCTTGTCCCGATTGCCGGTCAATTCCAGACTGTACTCGACGAGTCTGGCCATCCCTGATCGGTCGACATGCCGGAGCCCCTCTTCCTCGCAAAACCTGGCCATACACTCCACGGACTGGTTTATGTTCCGCTGATTCCGGTTGGCCTCGTCGTCAAGATGCGCCTTGATCTTGAACATCTGCTTGAATCGATCATCATACATATAGAGCAATTCGTAGAGATAGGGATCTCCTGTCACAATGACCTTTACATTCAATGGAATGGGTTCCGGCTTTAAGGTCTTGGTGGTCATGAACCCATACATTTCACTGATATCCTCGATCTTGACTTCTTTGTGGCGTACCGCCCGCTTTAAGGCTTCCCAGGAGAAATACCACTTCAAAATGTCCATGGCCTTCAGAACCAGATATCCGCCGTTGGCCTCGTGCAAGGCCCCCGGCCGAATCATCGTATAATCGGTGACCAGGGCCCCGTAGACGGCCTCCCTTTCGATTCGGCCGAACAGAGCGGGATAGGTAGGATGGGATGTGTAAACAACGGGCGCCCCCTTGGCATCCGAGTTGTCCACGAATACATTCACGCTGTAATTGTTCAACACCGGCGGCCAGGCCACCCCCGCAGGCATTCCCTGGGGCGTTTTCTCTTCCGTCGGCTTTCGAAACTCATCCAGGTGCTCCAGAACGTCTGCTTTGACGGCCGCCAAGTAGTCCACCACTTGCGGATATTTTTTGAATTTTGAGACAATCGGCTGCATCATCTTGCCCACCACGGCGAGTGCCACCTCCTGGTCGAGCCGCTTGCGCTTCTCCATCATGTCGCTTTCAAGCCGACCGATTTCTCCCATGGAGTTGTTCATTTTGGCAGACAGCCTGTCCCCCCGTTTTCTCAGGGACGCCTTTGCCTTCGCAGAATACTTGGCCAGTTCTTCGGGCGGGATGACCTTGCCGTCTTTGCCCGGCATGATGGAAACCCCTTGGGCATCCATTTGGAGTAGAAATCCCTGGGATTCGACCTTTTCCCTTAGGCTATCCACCACCTTGCGCCGATTCTGTTCAAACTCCTGCCGCAAGACCTGCTCTTTGTACCGATAATCATCCGTTTTGAATGCCCCCCGAATCTTTTCTTCCAAGTTCGCGGCAAATTCATCCATCGCCTTTTTAAACGTATTGCCCATACCCGACGGGAGTTGAAGTGCCACCGGCCTATCGGTCTCCTTGAAGTTAAAGACATAGCACCAGTCCGGCGGCGGCGGTTGTTTCTTGGCCACCTCTTCGAGAAAACTCCGGGCGAGATAGGTCACGCCGGTGTCCGTTCTCCCCGCCACATAGATGTTGTATTCGGGATCCCGCATCCCGATACCGAACTCGATGGCTTCGATGGCGCGCTTTTGCCCCACCACCTTGCGCTTTACCGGACAAAGTAGATTGGTGGCATCCACCTTAAAATAAGACGGCGCCACGTGATAGCGCAACTTTTCCACCGGCACTTCTCGGAATGTCTCGGCCATTCTTCGTCTCTCCTAACCCGCGGTCTGCTCGCGCCTCAATTGTTCATACAGGGCCCGATATCGCCGGGCGGACCGGTCCCAAGAAAAGTCGGCGGCCATATCGTTATCCATGATCCGCTCCCATGTGGTAGGGTCTTCATAGAGTCGAACCGCTCGCCTGATTTCATTAATAAAGTCCCGGCTTTTATGCCCGTAAAACTTAAAGCCCGTGCCCTCGCCCGATTGCGGGTCAAATGAGTCGATGGTATCGTCGAGTCCCCCGGTGGCCCGGACGACGGGGACGGTCCCGTATTTCATGGCGTGAATCTGAGTCAACCCACAGGGCTCGTAAATAGACGGCACCCACAAGATATCACTACCGGCTGTGATCCGATGGGCCAGCGGTTCATCAAAGCCGAACCAAACCGCCACCCGCGTGGGATACTTGCGCTTCAACGCGGCTACGGCCCGTTGATACGCCGGTTCTCCGGAGCCTAAGATCACCAACCCCGCATCCATATCCACAATCTGATCCGCGGCCTTTACAATCAATTCATAGCCTTTCTGCACCGTCAACCGAGAAACCACCGCACAAATCGGACGGTCCAAAAGCCGTTGGGCAAGACCGGCTTCATCGAGAAGGGCGGCCTTGCAGGCCCGCTTGCCTTGCCTATCCGTCGGCGTGAAGGGACTGGCGATGTGGGGGTCTGTAGCCGGATTCCAAACGGTGTAATCCGCTCCGTTTAGAATCCCGAAAAGGCGGTCCGAACGACGGCGCAGCACACCGTCCATGCCCAAGCCGAATTCGGGAGTTTGGATTTCACGGCTATAGGTGGGACTCACCGTGGTCAAGGCATCGGCGTAGACGATTCCCGCTTTCAGCAAACTCAGGTCTCCCCAATATTCCACGCCCTCCATGTGGAATGCGGCGGCAGGCAATCCACACACGGCAAGCCCCTGGACGGGAAAGATGCCCTGATAACCCATGTTGTGAATCGTAAACAGGGAGGCAACCCGTCGAAAAAACGGATCGTCGCGATAGCGGGTCTTCAGATAGGCCGGAATCAACGCCGTTTGCCAGTCATGACAATGAAAGACATCCGGCGGGGTTCCAAGCTCCCGGGCCAGAACCAGGGCTCCCCGACACAACAAGGAAAACCGTTCCAGATTGTCCGGGTAATCGCCACGGGCACTCCCGTAAAGGCCCGGTCTCTCAAAATAAGGGGGGTAATCAAAAAGCAGGACCGGGACGCCGGCACCGGTTGTGGCCGACCATACATCACAGGAGATCCGGGTATCACCCACGGGGACCGTTAGATTCTTTAACAGCGGCTGAGCATCCAGGCCGGTTTCCTTAACGGCTCGGTAGAGGGGCAGGGCCACGGATATATCGACACCGATACGGCGTAAGGCATCAGGCAATGACCCCGCCACATCCGCCAGCCCGCCGGTTTTGGCATAAGGGGCCACTTCTGAAGCAACGAACCATACATTTAAGGAATGTGCCACGATGAAAGACTTTCGTATCCCCTTGACAATTGGAGACGGATGACCGCCCAGCCGCCGCCGGACGCCTCCGCCCCCAGCGGGTATAACCGATGGCGTAAGCAATTCCGGGGCTCCCGTGCACCGGCAGCCTATTCTCGCCAATCGGCTACGTCGACTCTCGAAACCGCTTACCCGTTGTCGTGTTCCACGGCGGCCAGGACGTCTTCATAGATTTCGGGAACCGAAAAGATGACACGATTCCAAGAGGGGAGCTCGGAGAGGACTCCTTTTTCTTTCGATTCTTCCCAGGCTTCGGCAATGAAATCTCTGAAATAAAGGGCGGTGAGTTCTTCCTGGTGACGATCATAGGCCAACCCGTTGGTCGCCGCATCGTCGCTATAGCGTTTAATAAATCCCAGGGCCACCTGGTAATAGGTCTGCTGGAGCATGTCGATAAAGGCACCGTCGATCGCCATGCCGTTGGATCGCATATAATTAAGAAAGAACCGCGCGATATCGATGACCATTCGATGAAGCCCCTTATCGGCATCGTTTTCCGACAGTTCTTGATGTTTGTGTTCGTAGTTCTTGCACAGGTCGATCTGGGCGATCTTCTTCATGGTCAGCCGCTCATAGACCTGGGATAAGGTGCTCACCTCGAGGCCCCAGTCATAGGCAATGTCGATCGCCCGGGCCAGACGGGCCATGAAACTGAACTCACCGGCCAACGGGTAGCGGAAGGAATCATGGTACTTGAAGAACGTCCCCAGCGCGGTATAGCCCCGATTATATGAAATGTCGGTAAGTGATTTAACAAAGGGGACAACAAATATTCGGGTCGTTCGACCTTTCATTGCCATTTCAGTGGGAGAAATCCGGGCGTAATACCCCTTACAAAACTCAAAATCGTTGTTCGGATTCGCGGTGGGTTCGATCAGTCGGGCCAAGAAGAGCCGATCGTAAGTGACTATATCCGTATCATGCAGGGCGATCAGGCTACAATCGGCAGCCGAAAAGAGGTATCCCAACGTAATCCATACCGACTGACCTTTCCCGGGAACACCCACGGGGATCTTTGCGGCCTCCAGTTTCTGGAATACGGATTGAATCCGTGGGCCGTCCACCCACACCACTTTGACCTTCCGTCCGCCTTGTCTAAGCTGATCGAAATAGGCCTTGGCTTCCAGAAACTGTCGCTCTTCCTTCGCCCCGCCCAGGGCAACCACGATGGTAGACAGATACCGAACCTCATTGATTTGCCGGACGATATTGTCCAACACCTCACGGGCAAGAATCTCATCGTACAAGCAGGGCAGGAGAAGTCCGATCTGCCGTTGCCGGGAAACCCGCTCCAGTTTATTTTCCAACCAGGACAAATACTGATCCCGGTCCTGGAGTTCATAAAACCCGTGCAGGGTCGTAATTGGACCCGTTTGATGAAACTCGCTCATATCCGCCCTTTCTTTTGCGGGCTACCCCACCAGAACCACCCGCAAATCCATCACATTGGTATGCGTCGGGCCGGTTTTGATGAGATCCCCGAGTTGCTCGAAGAAAGGATAGGCATTGTTGTCAGCCAAATCTTTGTGGGCGCGACGCCCCAAAGTCCCGGCTCGGCTGACGGTGTTTCCGTCGGCGACGGCACCTGCCGCGTCGGTAGGCCCGTCCGTACCATCCGTTCCCACACTGAGCACCACCACGGGACCTTGGCCCTCCAGGGCGATCGCCGCGGCCAGCACAAACTCCTGATTCCTGCCCCCCAGCCCGTCACCCCGAATGGTAACCGTGGTTTCCCCTCCGGAAAGCAGACATGCCGGTCGAGACAACGGCCGACCGGACCGAAGGATCTCTTTGGCAATAGCGGCATGGACCTTGGCTACCTCGGCGGTTTCACCCTCGATCATGGTGGAAAGCACCAAGGTATGGTATCCCAGCGATTCGGCCTTTCGGGAAGCCACGGTGACACACTCTGCGTTACTGCCGACAATCGCGTTTTGGACCTCCCTGAAGACGGGATCTCCGGGCTTGGGCTTTTCCACCGCCTGCCCGTCCACTCCTTGTTGGATATGCCGCCATACCGGGCGGGGCACCTTGTCGCCGATACCGTATTTTTCAAAGATTTCCATACAGTCTGCAAAACTGGACGTATCCGGGACCGTGGGACCGGAGGCAATCACATCCAAATCGTCCCCCACCACATCGGACAGGATCAGGGTAATCAACCGCGCCGGGTGCACCGCCTGGGCCAGCCCCCCGCCCTTGACCACGGATATATGTTTTCGAACGGCATTGATTTCATGAATCGTCGCTCCACAGGCGAGAAGTACCTTGGTGGTTTCCTGCTTATCGGCAAGGCTTACCCCTTCCACGGGCAAAGGCAAAAGGGCGGACCCACCACCGGAGAGAAGGCAGATGACCAGATCGTCCGCCTCGGCTCCAAGGGCCGTCTCCATGACGGCACGCGCCCCTGATTCGCCTGCCCCATCCGGGACCGGATGGCCGCCCTCCATACACCGGACACGGCTGAGGGACTCCCCGTGACCGTACTTGACACTGATCACCCCGTTGCTGATTCTGTCACCCAGCAGGGTCTCTATGGCCCGGGCCATAGCCGCGCCGGCTTTGCCGGCACCGATAACATATATGTTTCGAAAGGCGGGCAAGTCATAAACTTCACCGTCCACCCGTAGCCGGTGGCCATCTATTCGACAATGGCGATGAACCGCGGCGGCGCCGTCTACCGCCGCCACGGCGGCCTCAAAAATCTCTCGTCCGTCCCGCCGCATCCGAGAAAGGTCTTTGGTATCATTCATAAACGGTTCGATTCGACCCGCCGGGCTCCCCCGGCCGATCACTCCGGCAATATGAAGTAAAAATTGTTACCGTCGGGCACGGCCTCATAACCGGCCACCCCGCCGTGCAGTTCGACCGCATTCTTGACAAACGCCAGGCCATGCCCGGTTCCCGGCCGGCCGGCGGCCCCCACCCCTCGGTAGCCCTCATCGAAGATCTTGCCTCTTTCCTGTTCCGGAATGTGGCTACCGGTTGTAAATACATTATATTTGATCCCGTTTTTGCCGGGACCGAAATAATCGTTCAGCTTCTCTCTCCCATAACAAATCGCTTTATGCTGCCGGCCGTCTTGGCCGGCGACTGCGCCGACATACTTCAGAGCATTGGAAAACAGGTTCGCATACACCTGGGATATCAGCCCCACATCGATGACCACCGGCTGATCATCCTGCGGTATCCCCCCACACCCCTCATTTACAGAAACCCCTTTTTGCGCAAACTGGTCGGCAAACCGCTCATATTGTGGAATAATCACCGCTTTGTTGATATCGCAACTGTCCGTACGAAGCGTAAGACGCCCCTCATCGAAATGCCGCTTACGCAGCAAGGTTTCCAGAAACAGACTGGTGGCCCGGTAGTGCTTTTCGATATTGCCCAGTTCTTCCGCCAGTCCCCGATTCACCTCGTCCAACTCCGCCAAGACGGGCGCAATACTTTTTTCACCGGCGTCCGGCGATGAAAAATAGGCGTGGATGGCGTCTTCAATCTCTTTGTTTTTCTTTATCTTTCCACTCAGGCGTTTCAAAAAGAGTTTGTATACCATGTTGGGGACGATGACGTTGTGTTCAATGTCACCGACCAACCCTTTGATAAAGGCAACATGTTCCCCGTATTTTTTTAGGAGAAAACGCATGTGCACATTGAAACCGATCCGGTTGGCATACTTTTCAAAGAAGAGCTGACCATGCAAATCCAACTTGTCGCAGGGGTATATCTCCAGCAGGCCGATCACGTTCTCCCTGCTGAGGGGAAGCTCTTTGAGAAGCTGCCGGTTTCCGTGTATGGTCAACACCATGGAGTCGCCTTCCCGGTAAGGCGTCCCCTCGGGTCGGATACCACTCGGGGGCGGTGTCCCCAGCGCCGCGTCGGCGTCTTCACTCGTGGCAACCAGGCGAAGCCGGTCCTCGGGAAATCCGATGACGTATAGGCGGGCATGGAGATTGAAAAAGAACCGGGGAATACCCACCGAGAGCTGGTATATGTCCTCGATGACTTCAAATTCCTGGGCCAAATCAAAAAAGGTCTTGAGGGCGTCGCTTTCCACCCTGGAAAAGCCATACGCCATGTAGTCGGACTTTTTGGCCTCGATTCTCGACGCTATATATCCCGAAATACTCACCAACCATCCTCTCCGCAGAAAAACGGTTAAAGGGTTCTGATCGCTTATAATTCATGGCGGGCAGGAATGTCAAAGCAAATGCGGCCACGTAAAGGACTTGGCTTTTTATCCTTTACAATATCCGCACATTCCACTATCTCCTTCCCAAACTGAGCACACCGTCGGCGATACGCCGACGAACCGATGATGGCGTCGTAAAAAGCTGGGTTAAGCCGCCCCGCGGCTTCCTGTCAGCAACGAACTTGATCACCAAT
>CAZHHS010000063.1:0-10075 GCA_964532395.1 uncultured Desulfobacterales bacterium
AAACCTTTGCTGCAGGTGAGGGAAGTCGACCGAGGCCGAAGGACGAAATCTATACTCGGGCTCAGGAGGGAGCTATACAATCAGGACAACTGAGCCTCTCTACGGGGTTTCTTGTCTTTCGGGTGCAGGCTGAGGATCCTTTAACACATTGGCAAGGATATCTGTTATGCGATCAAAAAGCGACAATCGGTTCGTCGCCGGTACCAGCTTTTCAGCATGGGGACCGTATCGGGTAACTATGGTTGGGGGTTGGATGCCGTCGCCGAACATATCCCTCCTTAGTTTCCAGCGAAACGCCAAGGCCCGAATGGCAAGGCGCCTAAGTCTTTCTTTGAGTAACCGCTTACCAAAACAAGATGCTATTTTTCGATCCAAAATCATCGCCCGTTTTCTTTCCGTTTCGTTAACGGCATACCTTGCTACAAGAGGTAAGATACCGGAATACTCAATCGTTCGATGCTGGAACTGTTCCATCCTTGCTTCAAGACAGCTATCCCGACTGGAAAGATTTGCCAAGTAGCGGTATCCACGGAAAACGGTTTCTACAAGGCGATACATCGAACTGGAGTTAACTTCATAGTCTTTGCGAAAGGCCGACATAAGCCATTTTTCCGCAGAACTACCTGGAAACGCGGGATGATTGTATGTCAGGTATTTTTGCCCATGCCATTCTTCATAAGGAAGATCTTCGCGAAGGATGCCGCGCTTTTTGTGATCCTGATAAAGGGCTGTGACCGGTAATGGGGTCAACAACATGAATTGAACCAGGTCTGCTTCCAGATCGACCATGAAATCGATGTCTGTTTGAATGTTATCTGGCGTATGATGCTCCTGACATAATATGCCCGAAGCCAGCACGATGATGCCACGATCTCGAAGTGCTTTTGTAAGAGCCTTCGCATCCACGCCTTTGTTTTTTTCAAAGTTTCCCTTATTACTGGAAGCCTCAAAACCAACCCAGACGAAATTCACTCCCAAGCGTACGAGGTTGTCCAAACCGAATTTCGTTATGGCTTCCGCTGATGAAAAAATGTGAAAGGTAAAAAACCGTTCCGTTTTTTCCATCTCTGAAAGCAAGGCCATGGAACGTTCCCGGTCTTTGAGAAAGTTCTCATCCATTACAAAGAACTCATCAATGCCCCGTTCATCTGCAATCCTTTTTGCTGTCTCAAAGGTCTCTTTGCCTGTAGTGAGAAAGGGCGTATATGTACGGCCGAAGAAATGAGTGGTGCTACAAAACTTGCAACCGTTCACACACCCCACACCGGGCACCAGCAAGTTTGCGCCAACGCCGGGAAAGGGAACCCCAAAAGCAGCCTGGCGCTCAGAAATAGAAAGGGTAGGATGGATAATGGGCGCGTTGGGGTTTTGGCCTATAAAACTCCTTAACCAACGAATACCTTCTCCTTTAACGACATAGTCGCATTCAAGCAGATGCTCCACCCTCTCGATGGCTGCCCCGTGACCGCCAATGATGATCGTGGAAGCAGGAGATATTTTTCTCGTGAGGCGCGTCATTTCCTTTGCCTTGATAAAGTTCGGCGTGATAAAGGAAATGCCCACAATATCGTAACCTTTTTCCAGCTCTTTCATAAAACGTTTCCGGCTAGGAAAGTCCAAAATAGTCACATCCGCCTTGATATTGGCAGCTAGAAAATAGAGCCCAAAAGACCGGTGCTGAAAGCGCCAGGAGCCCATTTCTTGTGCTTTTGTAACCTGGTTATGAAACAGCTCCATAATGTTTTCTTTACGACCATGGGCATCGTCTACACCAAAAGGGCCAAACACACCGGATAGCAAAATGCGTTTCATTGGCTTTTCACGATGGTTTATGGGGTACATTACGCGTCCTCGTTTCTGCGGGATGAAAGAGTTGATATCACCGCTTTTCGCCCATCAAATGGGATTTTTCCCCCAAAAAAAACCCTGGATTGTACTCCAGGGCTCACACTCCTTTTTCCAGGGACGATTATAGTAGTACTTTTACCTGAAAAACCAGTTAATGTCAATGTGATCGGTTTTCCCCAAATCCACCACCAAAAAAACTGAAAGAGGAGGAATCGATATGTTCGACTATGGCAAATACTTAAAACGGCTTCAGGGAGGTGATTTGTCCATCAATCCCTTTCTGGCCTTCATGGGCATGACACTGGAGGCATTGGGCGATGGCAGCGCCCGCTTTAGGATGCCGGTGGGGTTTACCTCACAAGAGCCCTACAGGAGCTTGTCAATCACGGCCAGCAGATTCAGTGTAACGAAACTTAAAAGCGAAGTCATAATAACGATCCCTGAAACCTCCGGTATTTTGTACTGATATCGCTGGGAAAAAATGGCTAAAGATATCGCCGAGGGTATCCCGCTTTGCAGGAGTAAGAACATACGTAAATCAGACCTTAAAGGGGAAACAAGGAATAAGACTACCCCCGTGGCCACCGGCAAGCTCGTTACTCGAAACAGCGTGTACTTGAATCCCTTGCGCACAATTTCCCAAGAAAACGTGTCATGGATAAACATTCCCAGGGAAAAGACCGCCAGGCCCAGGGCGGTTTTGCCCAAAAAATTACAGGCATCCATTACAAAGGGTACGCGAATATTTAAGGCTGAACAAAGAAAACCCAAGGCCACCGCAATAATCAACGGACTTTGAAACACCTTCCCCACAAACCCCCAGCCCCGCTCTTTACGAGTGGCAAATTCGAAGAAGGTCAAACTCAAAAGAATGCCCATCGGCGCCAGGAAGGAAGAGGTGATAATCGCCAGGCCCAGCCCCTTGTCCCCCATGGCCTCTTCAAAAAAAGGAACCCCGAAAAAGGCACTGCTGCCGAAAGCAATGGATAGATTCAGAAGGACATAGTGATCTTTAGAAAATAGTTTGAGTAATTTAAAGACAAAAAGAAGCAGAACAAGCAGAACTATCGGGGCAATCGATCCGACGATCAACTCCGATTTGATCGAAGAGATATCAATTTGTGAGATCTTGACGAAAAAAAGGGCCGGCAAGGCAAAGTAATAGATAAAGGCGTTGAAATGCCTACCGGCTTCGTGAGGCAACAATGAGCTTCGCCGCCCAAAGAACCCCAGGCCGATCAAGATATAGAGAATCGTAATGCTTCGAAAAACCGGGATGGTCGCGTGCCACAAGGAATCACCCATAGTTTACCCTACGGATTGAGAGGTATATAGATACACGAAAACAGGTAAGGGTTCGCGCAAAACCTCAGGACACCAACCAGAGCGCCAGGTCGGAAGCCCGGTCGAGTACATATTTCGACACGCTTCCGATAAAAAATGCCTTGCCGGTACCTCGTCTGCCGACAACGACGGTCCCAAAGCCCCCGTTCTTGGCTTCGTCGATAATCGCCTTACCACCCTGAATCGCCCGCTTGCTTACCTTGATCTCCACTTGGTCTTCGTCAATACCCGCCTGCTTGAATTTCTCTTGCGCATGGGCAAAAAACCGATCGACACACCGTCTGGCCCCCTGGGTGACAATCTCTTCCAAATCCGACCCTTTATCCTCGAAATTGATCTCACAGTAGTCACTCAGTTTCAAAGTGACATGAAACAGCGTTATTTTTACCTCCTTGTTTCCTTCGAACATAAAACTGAGGTGGTCCACCGCCTTGAGAGAACTTTCCGACCCGTCCACGGCCAACAATATCTTGTCAGAGGCCGGCGTGCCGTCTATCACCCACAGGGGGCAGACCATGGCATGGGCGGCCAGTTTCGACGTCAAACTCCCCATGATCGACTTTTGGACGCCGGACAAGCCCCGTCTGCCCACCACGACGGCGTCATAGATGTGTTGCTGAGCCCAATCCATAATATCTTTGGCAATACCCATATTCTTGGGTTGGGTGACCAGCTCGATACGGTCTTCGCTGATCCCCCCCTTGACCATTCGCGTTTTGAATTGATCCATGAGCGCCACCGCTTCTTTGGCATTTTTTTCCATGATTTTTTCCATCTGTTGCCTGGCCTTGAAGTCTGTTTTGGCCTCATCGGCCAGGAACCCGGAAATGCCGGGCTGAACATGGAACAAGACGTAATGAAGTTCTCGGACCAAAGCCGATAAGCGGACTGCATAGTCCACCGCCTGCTTGGAACGCTTGGAATCATCGACCGGTAACATAATTTTCTTTTTCATTGTCCCCTCCCCATCTGTCTGCAAAAAGCCAAGGACTCACGTAAAAAACATGAATGCGTTCACCGGAAACGTATTTCTATCATTTTTTACGGCTGCGGACCAGAAAATACGATCCGCACCATGCCCAACCCCATCTCTTTGAATCGCCCCGGCCTCACCTTCTCAACCGAAAGGGCTTGTCGTACCCGGTCAACTCGACGTATCCCACGCCGGTGACAGGCATGTTTGACGCGCTACCCTTTACGGACACGCTTCCCTCCCAGTAAGTCACACCGGTGCTTTTTTCCGTCACCATTTCCTGATCCGCCATTTGTGGGATCACCTCCAGTGCCAAACCGAGAGATGGCATATGAATCTCCCAATGGGCCGGATACAAGGCTTCGGTGCGCGAACTCCGCCAGTGTTTTAACACATCGACGGTAAACTCTTGCCGGGACAGGTGATACGCCTTCCCCAGCGGCCCAACAAAAGTGCCACTCGACGCCTGACTAAGGCCACCGGTTTCTTTTCGAAGCAAATACAACATAACCTCCGTTTGATTCGACAGCTGGAGGCTGAACCAGTCCCACCCGATCAGATTCTTTTCGAGGGGCGCCGAACTGAACTCGTGATCCATCCAGCCCATCCCCGTCACTGCGTAGGTTTTGCCGCCCACCGCCACATCACCCGATATCTGTAACCGTGGCAAAGAATAATAACAACTGGCACTTTCCGGTTTCACGCCTTTCCGACTGTATCCCCGATCACCATGACCAACGGGGCCCTTCCGGGATACCGCCCGCAGATTCAAAGCGACTTCGTCGAAAGCAACGCGCAATAGATGAGCCCTGGACGCTATCCGCACCGACCAGTCTCCCAGGAAAACCCGGATGTTGTCGGCTTGCCGCTGCTCACCGGCCAGTCCCACGGCACCCCGGGCAACCTGTTCGTCCATGTAAAACGCTTTTTCTTTCAGATCGGACAGGGCCGCATGGGCAAGGTAGAGTTGCTCTGTTCGCCAGGAAGACGACACGTTCGGCCGTCGCATGGGGGTGTTCGGGGGGACGATTTGGGTTCGAAAGAAGGTGACTTGAAACCCAAACCGGCGCCCCGTTTGCGTCTCCATGTTTCCCGTATAATACCACCATTCGGTTCGATATCCCCGATGAGCCCCATGGTCCTTCGGGAACCGAAAGTTGCAAGGCCCCGTGACTTGCAGGTATTGGCCGGGTTCCCCATACGCCTCGCAGCAAGCCATCAGGACAAAAACGGCAAGGATAACCTGCATCAAGAACCTGTCGCCGGACCCCATATGTTTACCAGGGTTGTATTTCATATCCTCATGGTCCTCCTGCAGAGGGACAGGCACAAAAGCCGAGTTTGTGTCTTACACCCTTTCCATTCAATGTTCGACCTTGGACGTTCGATGTTCGACGTTCACGTTTTTCACATCCGTTCTCAGCTTACCTTCAGCACGCCCGCCGGCGACAAGCGGATGACTCCCCGAGCCGCTGGAAGGGCCGCCAACAATGCAGCCGTCAAGATCAGGGGAAAGGAGACCGCCAGGGCCACCCAATCCACGCGATAGAGAAACGTCCAACCGAAGGACTGCGGATTAATCACGTAAATCAAAAGCCAAGACAGGCAAAATCCGCCCATCAGCCCGATGCCCTCCCCGGCAGCGACCATGAGGACACTTTCCCACAACACCATACGTTGAAGTTGACTCTGGTCCGCACCAATGGCAACCAGCGTATTGAGTTGGCGCCTCCGTTCCATGACCAATACCGCCAGCGTGCCGGCAATCCCCAACCCGGCAACACACAAGGCAATGAGCAAGAGCACTGCGGTGACCGCAAACGTTTCATCAAAAATCTCCAGTACCTCCCGTCGCAACTGAGTCCCCGTAAGAATCTCGAGGGGATGTTCTACGGCACAACACAATATGATCTGTCTTCTAAGCGCCCTCACGGAGGCTTCCAGATTGTCCCGATCTTCAAAAAAGAAACGCACACCGCCCCACGCTCGATTTCCGGTCACCTTCTGAAAGTAGCCAAAGTCCATGAACACGGCGCCCCCGCGGGTTCGGTAATCCCGGGCAATCCCTAAAATGGGCCATTTGAATTCCTCACCGCCCAGTCGAACGCGAAAAATATCTCCCTCACCCAGCCCGGTCCGATTGGAAAATACTTCGGAGACAAGTACCCCCTCACCGGCCAACAGCCCGTCTCGCACTTCATCCACCTGCTTATCTACAAGCATAAAACCACCGTGGCGAAACAGCACCTCCAGCGCCATGGCCTCCAGTTGATACGGCACGCCCTGGTATTTCAGGTAGAGCCGTTGGTATGGCATCACCTCCGCATCTGTTTCCATTTTTCGAAAGGCATCCACAACGTTCTGCGGCAACGGGTCCCGGTATTGATTCATGCCGGCCATCTGCGCCCGGACAAACAGGTCCCCCGATAAGGTCTGGTGCACCCAGAGCGTTACCGTTTCCCGGAAGCTGTGAACCATAATGGCCAAAGAGACAAACAAGGACACGGCAATTACCATCGCCCCCACAGAGATACTCGTTCGCTCGTCCACCCCGCGGAGATACCGTGCCGCCAGGAAAGCCGACACCCCGCCTATACGCCGCAGGGCTCCGGGCATACGCCCGCCTGCCCATTGGAGAAACGGCAACGTAAGCACGGAAAAGCCGACGATAAGGGTGAATACGGCGACATATCCGCCAAAGGGAGATCCGGCGACCAACGGCAACTCGGCAATGGGCCACGAGGCAAGAACCAACAAGAACCCCAAAACCGCAACCGCGAGCCTTGGCCTTCGCCATTTCGCGCCGCCGCCGCCTTCAAGAACCATGACTTCTTTCGGACGGATGCGAGTGGCCTGCCGAGCCGGTTTATAGGCACCGGCTGCGGCCGTTGAAACGGTAACCAAAAAGGACAGGGCCAGCTCCCAGAGATCCAATTGAAGACCGCTTACCTCGACCCGGACGAAAAGGGTGTTGATGGTGTTCCCGATACCGGCCACCCAATACTTGACCAGTAACCGACCCACCGGTATCGCAATCAACCATCCGAAAACCCCGAGGAGAAGCCCTTCAGAAAGGATGAGCGAAAAAACCAGTCGGGAAGAGGCACCTAAGGAGTGAAAGATCGCCAGGTCCCTTCGCCTGGAAGCAGCGTTGATAGAGACCAGGCTGTAAACCAGAAACAGGCCGACAAACAGGGATACGAAACTGAGCACGGAGAGATTCAGCTGGTAAGCGGTTATCAATTGCTTGCCCGACTCTTTTCGGGCCGTTGCCGGCTGAACGATGGTGCCCGGTGGCAACAAGGCCGCCACGCGGGTCATGATATTGGAATCCCCCGGATCGGCTGACACCAGGTCGATACGGTCTACCTCCCCAAAAAGCCCGGTAAATTCCTGCATGGTGGCGATATCGCACACGGCCACATTGCCGTTCTCGACAAGGGCCAAACCCTTGGAGGCCAATATTCCCAAAATGCGAAACCGTTCCGCCTGATGTACATGTTCCAAGCTTATCTCATCTTTGACGGTCACACCCAAGCGGGACGCCAGGCGACGACTCAGAACCAGGGTATACGGTTCGCCCATGAGATCAAGCCACAGCGCCCGACTTTCTTTATCGGAAACCACCTCCCAATCCCGGAAGGTCCGATCCAGGATGGGGGCTATCCCGATCAGTAAAAAAGGATCCTGTTTCGGATCCGAGGGCTTGACATAGGAGGTAATCACTGGAGAGACCCCCTGTAGACCTGCCACAGTGCGAAGCCTTGCCACCAGATCCTCTTGAACCCTCCCGCCAGGCCGAACAACGCTCCAGTCGGCCTTTCCGGACAGCAAATCCATGCTCTGGGTAAAAGAATCCAACGAGGCATCCACGGCCAAACGAACCCCGGTAAAAGCGACGGCGCCCAGGGCAATCCCCAGCACAACGGCACCAACGCGCCAGGGATGACGCCTGAGGGATCGCCCGTTCATCCACAACAGATAACGAAGGAAATTTCCTAGCCCGTGCATACCGATATTTCCGTGACGGACCCGTCTTTTAAACAGATCTGCCGGGTGGCATACGGGTCTGCCAGCGTGCTGTGCGTGGCGATGATAACCGTGCTTTTCAGGTGGGCATTCAATTCGGCGAGAAGCGCCATCACCGCTTGCCCGTTGCTGCTATCCAGGTTTCCCGTCGGTTCGTCGGCCAAAATAATGGTCGGTCGATTAATCAATGCCCGGACAATCGCCGCCCGTTGCATTTCTCCCCCCGACAGTTGCCCGGGAAAATGATCCCGCCGAGACCCGATGTCAAGCCATTTTAACAACTTATCGGCTTCTTCTCGGACCTCCCCGTACTTTCTGCCGGCCAGTAGACCGGGCAGGCAGACATTTTCCAAGACGGTTAAGGTCGGCAACAAATTAAAGGTTTGAAAGACCATCCCGACCACATCTCTTCGATATCGATTCAGCGTCTTCCGGCTTGCCCGCTGAAGATCCCGTCCGTCCACCGTAAGCCGTCCCCGCGTGGGTTGGTCCAATCCGCCCAGAAGACCCAGCAATGTGCTCTTCCCGGATCCACTGTTTCCCTTGAGCACGATCAGTTCTCCGGCAGAAATGACCAGATCGATGTCCTGGATGCCGACAACCTCGGTCGTCCCTGCCGTGTAAATCCGAGTGAGCTTCTCCGCAGTTATGATTTCACCATCATGGGATGCCTTCATAATACCCCCTGTTCCGCTATAGGCGGGATGAGGCGACAGGTCAAGAATTCATTCATAACGATCCGGCCGATTGCCTCCAGCCAATAGGGACGACAAAGACGTTTGAATTTCTCAATGGGAACGGCACAAATCCATCGATATTAACTATTGGACGGTTCAGCGCGGGACATTGTAATATGATGTTATTTAACCATAGTTGGAATTTTGAGAGCGAATATGACAAAACGAAAGTGTCCCGCCAAAGATTTTTCCAAAATTGACGTGAGACCCGCCCTTCAGTCCCAACTCCAGCAAATGTCCGAAACGTGCATCAATTGCAAGTTCTGTAAACAAGAATGCGCCTTCTTGCAGGAATACGGCAAGCCCAAGCAAATCGCCGACAGTTACGATCCCGATAACGGGAAGCATCTGGGGATGGCTTTTGAATGCAGCCTCTGCCAGCTCTGTGCGTCAGTATGCCCCGTAAATCTGAACCCGGCGGAGATGCTTCTGGAAATGCGCCGGGAAGCCGTGCAAACCGGAAACGGAGATTTTCCCGAACACCGGGGCATCCTTGGGTATGAAAAACGCGGAACATCTCCACGGTTTTCTTATTATGCCCTCCCGGAAGGTTGCGATACCGTTTTCTTTCCCGGCTGTACCCTACCGGGCACAAGACCGGAGACTACCTGGTCCCTGTTTGAACAACTGAGACAGACAATTCCTACTCTGGGAGTCGTTTTGGATTGTTGTACCAAACCCTCCCACGACTTGGGTAGAAACGACCATTTCCGTGCCATGTTCGAAGAGATGCGAGACTACCTTGTCCACAACGGGGTTGCGAAAGTACTCGTCGCTTGTCCGAATTGCCACAAGATCTTTGACAGTTATGGCGGAAAACTCTCTGTTCAAACGGTGTATGAGTACTTGGCAGAGGACGGCCTGCCCACCGACCTTCAACTGGCGGGATCCGTAACGGTACATGACCCATGTGGCGTGAGATACAACCGGACCGTCCATGCAGCCGTACGAAGCCTGTGTAAACGACAGGGACTTTCAATCGAAGAAATGTCCCACCATGGAGAAAAGACACTTTGTTGCGGCGAGGGCGGATCCGTCGGATTCATAACCGCCGATTATGCCCAAAGGTGGGGCACCCTGAGAAAAAGCGAAACCAATGGGAATCGGATCATCACCTATTGCGCCGGATGTGCTCATTTTCTGG
>CAZHHS010000064.1:0-6341 GCA_964532395.1 uncultured Desulfobacterales bacterium
CCTGAATGCCGTAGATGCCCTTGGGGGCAGCCGCGTTCAGAAATTGCTCTATATCGTCTTGCCGTGCGCCTGGCGGGGAATCCTCACAGGTCTGGTTCTAGGCACGGGAAGAGCGCTGGGCGACACCCTCATCGCGCTGATGATCGCCGGAAATGCGGTTCAGGCACCCGGGTCGGTCCTGGATTCAGCCAGGACGCTAACCTCTCATATCGCCCTGGTCATCGCCGCTGATTATGAAAGCCTTGAATTTAAGTCTATTTTTGCCTGCGGCATCGTGCTCTACATGTTTACCACCCTTGCGGTAATCGGCATTAGAGCCTTCAACCCGTCCGACAGGAAAACCACACTTTGAACCGTTTTTTTGAAAAGTTTCTGTTGGGTTGTGCCTGGGCCAGCGCCCTGTTACTGGTGACGACTATTTTCTGTATCGTCGGATACCTGATCATCAAAGGTGCTGAAACACTCAATCTAAAGCTGATCTTTGGCAACACCGACCCTGTCGATGCCCTGTTACTCAAAAGGCAAGTCTTCGATGGTTTGTTTCCGGCCATTGTCGGCACTCTTTTATTGGTTTTGCTTTCCGTTGTGTGGGCTATCCCCGTGGGGATCGCCAGCGGTATTTATCTGGCTGAGTATGCGGGAAAGAAGATTAACCGGGCGCTGAATCTTTTGCTTGATATCCTCGCGGGTATCCCCTCTATTGTGGTGGGCCTTTTTGGATTCTCCGTCGCCCTGGTTTTACATAAGCATTTTTCCGAGGACATCTATCCATGCCTTCTTATCTCCAGTCTTGCCCTGGCACTGCTGGTCCTGCCATACATCGTCAGAACCACACAGGTTTCTTTGGAAAATTTGTCTTCGGAAACCCGCCTTACCGCCTTGGCGCTCGGAGCAACAAAGCTTCAAAACATTTTCTACGTTCTGATCCCCAAATCGCTTTCCGGAATAGCAAGCGGCGTCATTTTGGCTATCGGCCGCTGTGCCGAGGATACAGCCGTCATCATGCTTACGGGTGTCGTGGCAACAGCCGGCGTTCCTCATTCCGTTTTTACCAATTATGAAGCCCTCCCTTTTTATATTTACTACATTTCCGCCCAATACGCAGACCGCCAGGAACTGTTGACAGGCTATGGCGCAGCGATTATCCTTCTGACACTCTGTGTCATACTCTTTTTCAGTGCCTTTGTAATTAAGAAACAACTGGCATACTATTCCCTCTACCGTACGTGAAAATCGTATGTCTCGCGAGATCAAAATAAAAGTCGACAAGTTATGCTTTTGGCATCATTCCCATCCGGTTTTAAAGGATATAAACGTTGAATTCGAAGAACATGCCCTTACCGCCATCGTGGGGCCGTCGGGAATCGGCAAGTCAACCTTTCTGATGACGCTGAATCGTCTTTGGGAAAATATCCCCGAGGCCAGGATGGAAGGCAGTGTAGGCATCAAATTCGACGGGAACTTTCGCAACATCTACGACCGGTCTTTCCCACCACCGGAACTTCGGCGTCTGGTGGGTACGGTTTTTCAAGCACCCAATCCACTCCCCATGAGCATATACAAAAACATTGCTTTTCCGCTGAAGCTCGCAGGCAAACAGGACAAAAACCTCATTACCGATAAGGTGGAAAAAGCCCTGGAGCGCGCCTATTTATGGCGGGAGGTCAAAGACCGCCTCAGCGAGGATGCAACAACCCTGTCAGGCGGCCAACAGCAACGCCTGTGTATCGCCCGATCCCTCGTCCTGGAACCAGAAATCTTGTTACTCGACGAACCCACCTCCTCCTTGGACTCCAAATCCGCCGCCGTAATCGAGAAACTACTGCGTTCTCTCAGAGACACCTGTACGCTTATCGTGGTTTCTCATTATCTCGATCAGGTAAGTCGAATTGCAGACCGGGTTCTTTCCCTTTCGGATGGAAATTTCGTGGAAAAAGCGTTGAACAATCAGAAATAGCCCGCTGTCGAGTGCCTCGTCTGATCTTTTGGAGAAAGCATCCTATTCTAAGGTCTAACCGTTTTATTTTACAGGTTCTTCCCTCTACGGAACCCCGCCGAGGTCCGCCTGCAGACAAGTTGATGAAAATCCTAGACAAAGGGCGGTCTGCCGTTTAATATGGTCACCTAATCAATATGCACCGTGGAAATCGGGAAGCGGAAAGGAGAGGATATTTCCATGAACCCAAATTTTAAGAATGTCACCATCGGTGTGGCCAACCGGGGGGTTCCGGCTCTTCGGGTGGGACGAACAATCAGAGAGATCGGCGCCAAATATGCCGCCTTTTTCACTCCCATTGATAAAACGGCGCCGCACGTATCAAAGGCGGACCAGGCCTTCAGTTTAGGCACCGTGGATGGGTATCTCGACATAGAAGAAATCGTGCGGATTGCAAAGCGACGGGATATCGCCGCGCTTCATCCCGGGTGGGGGTTTGCGGCCGAAAATAACCGTTTCCCGTATATGTGCGAAGAAAACAATATCATTTTCATCGGTCCTTCCGAAAAACCCATGAAGAGCCTGGGAAACAAAGTCAAAGCCCGGTCCCTGGCCAAATCCAACGGTGTGCCGGTCATCGAAGGCTCTGACAGCGCGGTTTCCGTGGACGAAGCAAAAGAACTGGCGGAAAAGATCGGCTTCCCCATCATGCTGAAAAGCGAGGGCGGCGGCGGCGGAAGGGGCGTGGTGGTCGTCAACTCGCAAGACGAACTGGAAGATGAGTTTTCCACCGCCTCCAGCATGGCCGAAGCCAGCTTCGGCAACCCAAACCTTTATGTAGAGCAATTTCTGCCGGTGGTCAGACACCTTGAAATACAGGTCATCTGTGACAAATTCGGAAACGCCGTGGCCCTCGACGAACGGGACTGCTCTTGCCAGCGGCGATATCAGAAGCTTCTGGAAATCACCCCTTCGCCCTGGAAGGGAATGACGCCGGAATTGCGACAATCCCTGAAAGAAGCGGCCCTGAAAATGGTTACCGCCGTAGAATACGATTCCATCATCACCATTGAGTTCCTGGTGGATGAAAAGGGTAACTTCTATTTCATCGAGGCCAATACCCGTCTCCAGGTAGAGCACGGCATCACGGAACTCCTCTATGGCATCGATATCGTAGAAGAAATGATCCGCATTGCATTCGGCCAAAAACTGCGATTTACGGAAGACCAACTCACCCCTAAAGGGTATGCCATGCAATGTCGGATAAACTTTGAAGATCCTCAAAACGACTTCATGCCCAACTCAGGGACCATCACCCGATACCTCTCCCCGGGTGGTGAGGGCGTCCGTGTCGACTCTTGCGTCTTCGGGGATTACGAGTTTCCTAAGGCCTATGATTCATTAGGATCCTTACTCATGACCTATGGCCGTACCTGGGGAAAAACCACGGCTATCATGGAGCGGGCCTTGTCGGAATATTTCATTGACGGACTGAAAACGACGGTCCCGTTCCATAAGAAGATCGTCACCCACCCCGAATTCAAGGCCGGAGAAATTCATACCCGATTCATCGGGCAGACCCCGGACCTGGTGTCTTACCGCGATGTCGTATCGGAACATATCCGAACCGCCAAGTTGATCGCCGAAATCACCGCCATGGGGCACAATCCCTATCTGGGTCTGGGACGATACCGAAAGTTTGAAGACACCCGGCTGGGCCCCATGCCTCAAACACAGGTGTCTTCTTCGGGAAAAAAGAAGCCATATGAGCCGCCGTTCAAACCGGACGATCACCGGGAGGTCGTACTGAACTACCTCCGAAACTCGGAATATGTAGAATTCTGCAACACCACCCCGCGAGACGTCACTCAATCCGAATCGGGTAACCGATTTCGCCTCTATGACGACCGCCGGACCGGGCCGCTCCTCGACCAGTGTGGATATGTATCCATCGAAAACGGAGGGGGCGCCCATTACCATGTGGCCATGCTCGGGTGTATGACCGACCCATGGATGGAGGCGGAGGAATGGAACCGTTTTGCCCCTCACACCCAGAAAATGATCCTCATACGGTCCACCAACATCTTGGGGTACGCCCCCCAATCCAGGGAAGTCATGGCCCGTACGGGGCGGATGATTATTAAACATTACCACGTCATACGGTGCTTTGATTTTCTAAACCACATCGAAAATATGGTGCCTTTCGCGGAAATCGTCCTACAAGCGGAAAACCGTATCTTTCAGCCCGCTATCAGTATGAGTTGGGCTGAGGGGTTTACCGTGGCGCATTACCTGTCGGTCCTGGATGACATCCTTTCCATGGTGGGCCGGGTGTTGGATTGCGGCAAGGACGACGCATCCAAACAGATCATACTCGGGCTGAAAGACATGGCCGGTGTCTGTCCCCCCCGATTCATCAGCGCCCTCATTTCATCTATTCTGGACCAGTATCCGGATCTGGTTGTTCAATACCATCGCCACAAAACAGACGGCCTGGCGGTCCCCTCTCTGGGCAGTGCTGCAAAGGCCGGCGCCAAGATATTGGATGTCGCCGATGGTCCGGCGGTCCGCTTTTACAGTCAGGCCGCCGTCCTACCGGTAGCGGCATACGTGGAAGGTGAACTCGGGCTCAAGACCCGACTCGATAAGGACAAGATCCGGGAGGCCGGCTTTGCCTTAAAGCAAGTCATGCCCGTGTATGATGCCTATTGCAGGCCCACGTTTTTGGGTCCCGATCACGACGTGACCCGTCACGGTCTACCCGGCGGGGCCACGTCGAGCAGCCAGGAAGCGGCAATGAAACAGGGCCATGCGTTCCTGTTGCCCCATATCCTGCTTATCCTCGAACTGTGTCGGAAAATTATCCGGTACCACGATGTCACACCGGGATCTCAGATCACCTGGACCAACGGGTACATGATGGCCGCCAAGGCGTATGAACGGGGAGGAATGCCGGAAGTCCAGCGGATGATTGATCTGCTCAAGGCCGTAACCGGCACCCCGGAAGACGAACTCGATGACCAGACCAAGACGGACCGGTTGATTCTCTTTGCCCATGCCAACGATGCCTTCAAAAACCTCCTTCTGGGTAAATTCGGCAAGCTCCCCTTGGGCTGGCCGGCCGACTGGGTCTATCACTCCGCCTTCGGAGAAAAATGGCGGGACGCCCAGGCAAAACGGACGGAGGAGAGCCCGTTGAATTTCTTGCCCCCTGTGGATATGGAAGCCACGGAAAAGGAATTGGCCCAACACATCGGCCGGACGCCGACGGAAAACGAAATCGTGAACTACCTGAATCATCCGGGAGATGCGCTGAAATTGATCAAGAATCTGGAAACATACGGTGATCCCAACCACATCCCGGATGACATATGGTTTGAAGGCCTCAAGCCGGGAACGGAGCGTGAATTCGCCACCTCCGATGGGAAAGTGCATACCATAAAGATCCTCCGGGTGGGCCGGGTAAGGCGTCGGGGCACGCGGCGGGTGAGATACCAGCTCGACTACGAGGTTTTTGTGGAAGACGTCAAGGTAGCCCCGTCCATAGCGTCTGAAAGCAAAGAAGAAATGGCCAATCCGGACAATCCGTTTCACATTGCGGCACCTTTCGATGCCGACCTATGGAAGGTAAACAAGAAACAAGGAGACCCGGTCAGGGCGGGTGAGGAAGTGATGAATCTCTCTGTAATGAAAACAGAGTGTGCCGTCACCGCCCCCGTCGATGGCGTGGTAAAGCGCGTGGTCATGTTTGCCGATTACAAGGAAGACAAGAAGATGGTCCCGGTAAAGAAAGGGCAGCTTTTAATGGAACTGGGGCCTGTTATGGAATTGTGCCGCAATTGTAACGCCCAGGTTATGGATGATTACGATTTTTGTCCAAAATGCGGCATTGAATTGGAGAGCGAGCAGAGTTGACGATAGGAGCTATTCGCTTGCGCGGGATATAACGGTCTAGGAGGGAATGATGGGCAATCCGATATTGAAGCGCGTCGGACAGTATCAGGCGGCGAGGAAAATGACGGACCGCTTCTTTCGTTTGAAGTTTAAGACGGAAAAAATGGAAGGGATCGTGGCGACTATCGAGCCGGGAGAAACCCTGGAAACCTATATCCATGAAGGGGAAGAAGTCCATATCGTCCTGGAAGGTCGCATCGAATATGTCGTTGGAAACGAGGCGTTCGTCCTTGAACCGGGTGACGTGCTATGCCACAGGTCGGATGTACCGCATGGGGCCCGTAATATCGGAGAGGTTCAGGCCCGATATTTCACCGTTGGCACCCCCCCGACGTTTATCTAGTCGTCATAGTCGGGTGCGTCGAAACTCCCCCCGTCTTGTGCGCCCTTGTATTTGAAGCGAAACCGCCGATAGTTCGCCAAGTCCCTGGAACATCTAAAACCATTGACG
>CAZHHS010000064.1:6351-9919 GCA_964532395.1 uncultured Desulfobacterales bacterium
ATGCAGACTTTACGCGGCGCCTTAATCTATTAACAGGATACACAGTCAGTAACCACCTGCAGCGTTGGCGGATTATCCTGGATTTAACGGCCGGGCTTTTCCCCGCTGCTGCACCGGCAGCCCGCGAGCAAAAATCCCGCCAGCATAACCAGTATCACGATAGTATCCCCCCCGCCTTGTGCGCCTTTGTATTGGAAACAAAACCGCCGATAGTTCGCCAAGTCCCTGGAACATCTAAAACCATTGACGCTTAATGGAAAAAGCCAAGGGAGAGAAACTCATGACTGATCAAACGGCACCCCGCCCGGTGAAGATCATGGATTTGACCCTCCGGGACGGCCACCAATCGCTCTTTGCCACCCGCATGCGAACCGAGGATATGGTTCCCATTGCCGAGGCGATGGACCAGATCGGTTTTTTCGCTGTGGAAGTCTGGGGCGGTGCTACTTTCGACGCCATGCATCGCTTTTTGAACGAAGACCCCTGGGACAGACCCAAGACCCTGAAAAAGTACATGAAGAACACCCCTTTTTCCATGCTGTTACGGGGACAAAACCTGGTGGGCTACCGAAACTATCCCGACGACGTTGCCGAGGCGTTCGTCGAAACCGCCTGCGACGCGGGAATAGACATCTTTAGAGTCTTTGACGCACTCAATGATTTTAGAAACTTCGAAACCTGTGTCAAAGTCATCAAGGCGAAAGAAAAACACTTTCAGGGCACCATCTGCTATTCACTCACCGAGCCCAAAATGGGCGGTGACGTCTTTAACATCGATTACTATCGGGAAAAGGCCAGGGCCTTGGAACAAATGGGGGCGGACAGCATTTGTTTGAAGGACATGGCGGGCCTGATGTCGCCGGATGACGCCTTTGATCTCGTGACGGCGATCAAGAAAGAAATCTCCATCCCCCTTCAACTACACAGTCACTATACGTCCGGGATGGCCCCCATGACGTTTCTAAAAGCGATTGAAGCCGGGGTCGATATCCTGGACTGTTGCCTGGCACCCTTCGCCTTGCGCAATTCACATTCCGCCATCGAGCCGATTGTCGTGGCACTCCGGGGAACACCGCGAGATACGGGCCTTGATCTTCAGAAGCTCTCCGAGATAGGCCAGTACTTTGAAAAGATCGCCCCGAAATACCGTCACCTGATGAATGAATCCAAGTTGAGCGTCATTGACACCGGCGTACTCATACACCAGGTTCCCGGTGGTATGTTGTCCAACCTGGTGGGTCAACTGCGTCAAATGGACGCCCTGGACCGTCTCGAGGAAGTGTATGAACAGTTGCCGCAAGTAAGAAAAGAGCTCGGGTTCCCGCCGCTGGTTACCCCGACCAGCCAGATCGTGGGGACCCAAACGGTCAACAATGTCCTTTTCGATACGCCGGATGAACGGTACAAAATGATTACCGACCAGGTCAAAGATTATTGCTACGGGCTTTATGGCAAGCCGCCCCGCCCCATCGATGGGGAGTTGCAAAAAAAGGCCCTGAAAGGATACCCCCGCGGAGAAACCCCCATAACCACACGGCCCGCCGACATATTGGAACCGGAGCTGGCAGAAGTTCAGAAAAAGACCGGGGATTTGGCACAAAATCTCGAAGAACAGCTTATCGTGGCACTCTACCCGGTAACGGGCAAGCGGTTTCTGGAATGGAAACACGGCAAAGCGGAACCGCCGGAAGAGGTCCAGCCCATGTCTTTGGCGGAAGGTGAAAGGCGCCGCGAACTGGTGGAAAAGGCCAAGCTGGGGCTTGTTTCGGACGTTGAAGGTCCCGAGGCCGACCGGAAAGCGGCCGATCTTCGGACTTTCGATGTTTTCATCGATGGTCAATACCACAAGGTGGAAATCAATCAGGTCGGCGGTCCGCCCCTTGTGGCCGCCGCTGCTTCCGTTCCCGGCGAGGTGACCCCTGTCAGCACGCCCGCAACGCCATCCGCACCGACGCCAGAAGAAATCGAGGGCACCCCCATCGTGGCTCCCATGCCGGGCATGATCATACGCTATGAAGTGGGCGTGGGAGACAAGGTGGAAGCCCACCAAACCATCGTCATCCTGGAAGCAATGAAGATGGAGAATGCCCTGGTCTCCGAAGTTTCCGGCACCGTCAAAGAGATCTTTTTCAAAGAGGGCGATGCCGTGAAGAAAGGGCACATCTTAGCGGTGGTGGGTTAAAGAAAGGTTCAGGGTTCACGGTAATTCATTCGACGTTCGGCGTTGGACGTTCGATGTTCGACGTTCGTCCCTCACACGAAATACTCAAGAGATCTTTCTTCCAAATCGCAGGTTTTTTTGATTTTGCATTCAATATTCAACGTTCGACGTTCGATGTTCGCCGTTTGCTTCTGTTGTGAAGCCTCGACGGTTCATCACCCCGCGACCAGACATTTACCCTCCCCATACACCGCTAGGGGAAAGTGGGTAATATCGAAGGGATCCCCGTTCCAACAGACGAAGGATGCCCATTTACCCTTTTCCAACGTACCCAGCCGATCACCGAGGCCCAGAATCTCGGCATTTCTGCGAGAAACGATCTCGACGGCCTGCTGCTTGGAAACCCCGAAACGGGTAAACCACCGGGTCTGCAAAAACAACGACCCCGCGGGGGTCACCGGGTGGTCCGTCATAAGTCCGAAATCCACCCCGGCATCCAGGAGATGGGCGATGTTCTTCCAGCTGGAATGCTTTAGCTCCACCTTGTAAGCAAATGCATCCAGCGGACCGTAAGTCACGGGTATCTTGCGGCGCTTGAGTTCCAGAAAGGTCTCCGGTTCATTGATATCCATGGCATGCTCGACACATACTTTTAGACCGAAGGCATCGGCCAACCGAAGTACCACCGCCACGTCGTCCGTTTTATGCACATGAGCCCGGAGCACCAGTTTCTTACGCAGCAGGTCTCGAAAAACCAGCTCTTCTGCTGAAAACGCCTCCGCTTCCGGCTTCTTTTTCTTTGCTTTTTTCCGGGCCTCCATCTTTTGCAAGACCTCGTCAAATTCCTTGCGAAGGAGCGCCAAAGCCCCCATGCGGGTGGAAGGGCGGGTGCCCTTCCACCGACGCGTCGACATGGGATTGTACCCGAAGGCGGCTTTCAAGCCCCTGCGGGATACCAGGGCCGCGGAGCTGTTGGAGGCAAAGTTGCGGATAACTGCAGAGCGACCACCGATAATGTTTCCGCTACCCGGAACCACACAGGAATACAACACCCCCATTTCCACGGCTTCGCGAAACGCCTGGTCATCCATATGTACCGAATCCAGAGCGTCTGCCAGGGCCAGGATGGTATCCATATGCTCATTCGCCTCAGCCTCGTTGCTCGGCTCTCCCGAGCGGACCATTCCGATGTGGCTATGGGGATCGATAAACGCGGGCGTAATGACCGCGTACTCACCCAGGAGACTCCCCTTTCGGACCTTAGAAATTGAAACGATCTCATTTTTGTCAAACACGACGTGTCTGTTTTCCAGCACAGACTTTCCGGTATAAAGCTTTTTTGCAAAGACACAGTTCATAGAGATTTCCTCTTCTTTCCGACTGGCACGGTACGGACAACCTTATTTA
>CAZHHS010000065.1:0-9876 GCA_964532395.1 uncultured Desulfobacterales bacterium
GTGTCTGCGATTATTCCGCTTCAAAGTCCACCAGATCGAGTTCCTTTCCCGAAATAATCTCCGATGCAATCTGATTGCACTGAGGACACATAAAGATGGCGCTCTCCACCTCGAACTCCAAATTACACCGGTCACACCGACCCCTGGCGGGGACATGCTCTATGTTTAACTTCGCCCCCTCTGCAACCGTCCCCACGGTAGAAGTTTCAAAGGCAAAGAGCAACGCGTCTGGAACACAGTTGGAAAGGGCGCCCACCTTTACATTTACTTCCTTGATGTGACTGGCCCCGTGTTTTTCCGTTTCCTCTTCGAGCATTTTGATCAGACCTTGAGCGATCGTAACTTCATGCATCAGTTCAGAAACCCTTTCTTTATGGAAACTTCGCCCCGTTGTCGCAATTGAGCCAACCATTCTTCCATCCGCTTTTGGCGCTTTCGTGAAACAATTCCGGACTCAATCTGTGCCTTCTGCGCTTCAAACTCCTCCATGTCGGCCTCCTGGTGCGCCTTCAGCCGCATCACATAGTAGGCTTCTCCGCTCTCAACCACGGTATCGACCACGGGGTTGTCGGCATCCAGCGAAAAAGCCGTTTCCACAAATGACCGCGCCCGTCCGATACCGGGCACGGTATCGGATCGCTTGAAAAATCCCGTGTCTTCGAAGGCCACCCCGAAGGCATCCGCAGCAGTTTCAAATGCCGTGGCCTCTTTTACCGACTGAAGAAATGCCGCCGCATCTTTCTGGGCCATTTCTGCCGCCTTAACCCGGGCCAGGTCCTTTCTAACCTCTTCTTGAACCGACGCAAATTGGGGGATTTGGGGCGCCTTCCGGTTGGTAACCTCCAAAATATAATACCCGTCGGACAAAGCCAACGGTTCACTGAACTGGCCATCCTCTAAGGTAAAAGCCACCCGGGCGAATTCCCTTGCCTGACCGATCCCGGGGATCGGTTCGTTCCGCGCGAAAAAGGGGGTTTCGTGGATCTCGATGTCGCCCGTTACCGACACGTCCCTGATATGACTGGCCCCATAACCTGCCTCATAAAACCTTTCGGCCTCGTTATAGGCAAGGCGTTTGGCAGCGTCCTCGACCAACTGGTCCCGAATCTCATCCGCCACTTTCTCCAAGTCGGGGGACGTCGCCGCCTCCACCGCTTCCACTTTGATGATGTGCCATCCGAATCGAGTCAAAACAGGTTCGCTGATCTCGCCGGGCGCCATCGCAAAGGCAACATCTGAAAACGGTTTCACCATGCGATCCTTCGTAAAAAACCCGAGATCTCCTCCCTGATCCTTGCTCCCCGGATCGTCGGAGTATCTTTTAGCCAATTCAGCAAAATCTTTACCTGACTTGGCTTCTTCCATGACCACCCACGCCCTGTTTTTTGCCGCTTCCTGCTCTTCCGCTGTCGCTCCGGTTTCCAATTGAAACAGGATATGCCGGGCACGGACTTTTTTGGGTGTTCCATAGGTCTCCTTATTACGATCAAAATGGGCCCGCACCTCCTCCTGAGAAATATCGACCTCGCTGCGGTAATCGTCAAAACCGAAACGGACATAGGCCGCCTTAACCTTGGGCGGCGTCTCATACGATTTCCGGTGCTCGGAGAAATACGCTTCCACAGCATCCGGAGATATCTCCAGGTCTGCCTCATAGGCGGCCGGCTTAAATGCCACATACTCAACACGGACTTTCCGCTCCTGCCACTTGAATTTCTCCAGGAGTTCAGCCTCCGAGACTTTCACATTACCCAAAACGATGTCCCGCATCTTTTCCATCAGGAGCTCTTGTCTCATACTTTCTTCAAACATTTCGGCGGTCATTCGATTCAGGGCCAACATGCGCTGATACCGCCTCGAATCAAAACGGCCGCTTTCTTGAAACGCGGCAATACCCTGAATGGCGCTGATCAACTCATTATCCTCCACCTTGAGACCCAACTGCTCGGCCTGTTGGAGCATCAATCGGCGGTTTATCAATTGATCCAACGCTTGCTCCTTCAGATTGAGGTTCTTCATGAGGTCTTGGTTCATCGCGTCACCCAACTGTTGACGATATTGATTTTCCAACTGTTGGTAGGCGTTCCGGTAGGCCTCCACGCCGATAACCTCCCCGTTCACCACGGCGATACGACTTTCTTTACGAGACCGGTAACTGCCAACGCCCCAAAAAACGAAAACAACCACAATGACCCCTAAGATCACCTTAATCAACCAGGAACCGGCATGTTTCCTCATTATATTCAGCATGACATCCTCTTTTGTCTAAACTGATTCAACCGTCCTCCGGACACTACCACGGATCTTTCCCTGTCGTCCAAGTCCAGATGGACATCAAATGAAAACCCTTGAGTTCGATCCGTAATCTGGAGATGCCCCCGGCCCGAACGAATACCGTGGGCACTGTCTTGGACCCAAAGTTCATCTTCCGGCTGAATTCTTTCTTTGTCCGTCGCTTGCGCAAATATCATGGGCAAGATACCAAAATTAATTAAATTAGAGCGATGAATCCGGGCGAACGAAAGGGCGATCACCCCTTTGATTCCCAAAAACATGGGCGCCAAAGCCGCATGCTCGCGACTGGAGCCCTGCCCATAGTTTCGACCGGCAACGATAAACCCACCGCCCATCTCTCTTGCCCGGCGGGAAAAATCGGGATCAACATGGGAAAAAACATATTCCGATATGGCCGGCAGATTCGATCGCAGGGAAAGGATGTGCGCGCCGGCAGGCATGATATCATCCGTGGTAACGTCTTGGTCCAGGCATATCAGCACCCGCCCTGCAAGGTCTTGGGCCATTTCTCGTCCTTTGGGCAACGGTTTGATGTTGGGACCCCGAATGATCTCCACCGTTTCCGGATTCTCGGCGGGTTTTAAAAACAGATGGTCAATATCGGGAAAGCGGGCCGGCACATCCACCGTCGGCAGCCGGCCGAAAGATCGGGGATCCGTGATTTCTCCCTTTAACGCGGAAACGGCGGCCACCTCGGGACTGCTCAGGTACAACCCGGCGTCCAGGGTTCCGCTGCGTCCCTTGAAATTACGATTGAAGGTTCTCAAGCTGGTTCCTTTGGTGGGAGGGGACTGCCCGATACCGATGCAGGGCCCGCAGGCGCATTCCATGATCCGTGCGCCCGCTTCTATCAAGTCCCTCAACGCCCCGCTTTCAGCGAGGGCACTCAACACCTGCCGGGAACCCGGTGATATAACCAGGTCGGTGCTCGCCGGGAGTCGTCGTCCCTTCACAACGGCAGCCACAGTAGCAAGGTCTTTATAGGACGAATTGGTACAGCTACCCACCGCCACTTGGTCCAGTTTCGTACCTGCCACTTCATTCACCGGGCAAACCTGATCGGGCATGTGGGGCTTGGCAATCATCGGGTCCAGGGTCCCGAGATCAATGGTCATTACCCCGGCATAAGACGCGTCAGGATCGGCGGTAAGCGGATGCCAATCCTGTTCGCGAGACTGGGATGCCAAGAAGGCCCGGGTTACCCCGTCACTGGGGAAAATCGACGTCGTCGCCCCGGTTTCGGCACCCATGTTGGCAATGGTTCCGCGTTCGGGCACCGATAACGTCGCCACACCCGACCCGCCGTATTCGAATATCCGGCCCACACCCCCCTTGACGGAAACCTGTCTCAACAACTCCAGAATCACATCCTTGGCCGTAACCCATGGGGGCAACGCCCCTTCCAGCTGAATGAGGACGACTTCAGGACACTTCAACCGAAACGGTTCTCCCGCCATGGCAAGCGCCACATCAAGCCCGCCGGCACCAATGGCCAACATTCCCATGCCCCCACCGGTGGACGTATGACTGTCCGATCCCAAAAGGGTGTCTCCGGGTTCGGAAAAACGCTCCAGGTGGATTTGATGGCAAATCCCGTTTCCAGGCCCCGAAAAAATAATGCCGTGCTTGGCGGCAAAAGACCGCAGGAACCGGTGATCATCACTATTCTGGAACCCGGCCTGAAAGGTGTTGTGATCGACGTAGCTGACCGACCGCTTTGTCCGAACCCGAGGCACCCCCAGGGCTTCGAACTGCAAACACGCCATCGTGCCCGTTGCGTCCTGGGTGAGGGTCTGGTCAATAGGAATTTCTATGGCTTCCCCCGGTTGCGGACCGTGGACAACCCCGTGACCCTGTAAGATCTTCTCAAACAGATTACTACCCGGCACAACCACCCCTTTCTCCCAAGTCTCTTACTCGAAAAGCCGGATTGAACTTACCGATTCGTACGTACCCTTTCACACATCCGCCTTCGCCCATTGGCCCCGCGGCCTTAACCCTATCCTAACTCTACTTAAATCTACGAGATGGTAAACTTTTTATGTAGCACTCCCCCCTAAATTCGTCAATGAAAAGGCGCGAATCCATGTTGGACAGAAAAAAGACAGGAGAACGGCTTGCGACGTCTCTTCACAAGGGGGCAGAAAAGATGGGGACAGAGAAAATCAGTTGAAAAAAAGGAGGGCACCTTACAGGGTCGTATCGAGGGAAAAGAAAACTCGCAATGCGGCGCGTAAAACGCCGACCGATCAGGCTCTCGTCTTTTTTTACGACGGGTGGGAATTGGGCAGCCCGGTCGATCCACCGGGGTAGGAGGACCGAACACTGTCAGGCTGTTCTTCCGAAATGCCGGGACGATTGGTCGGTGTTCGTTCCTCATTGGCGAGACACCACTGGCGATATTTACAATTCAGTTGATCACAAAAACAGCCTGCCTTGCCAAAACAGTCGAAGTTTCCTTCCAATCGCTGTTTTTTGTGAATCAAGGGAGACACGACCTCAACAAAACAGGCCGTACACAGAGACGAACTGCAATCCGAAGGCCCCCAGTCAACAGCGGAGTCTTTTTCCCACTCCACACCACACCGGATGCATTTAACGCGTAACTTGTTCACCCGTTTATCCCCACAGTCGCTTGTAGCCAACCCCCCGGCTCTTAGCAACACATTGACCCGACCTGCTCCTCGATTTCCTGCGCACAGGCGAATTCCTCTTCTTTTGGCACATCAATATAGAGGGTATCCGTGGCCAGGTCCACCTGAACACGCCCACCGTGCTTTTCGACAATAGACCGAATCAAATACAAAGACATCGATCGCTGTTTCGCCTGATCACTCGACCCCCATACGTAATCTTGCGCCGGGTCATCCCCACCCGGGTCCCAAACATCTGACGCCGTATGAGATGCTTCCCATTTCATGACAAGCCCCCTTCTGTTTCATCTGGGCCCCTCCTCTACCATCATATCGACAGATTCATCAAAAATCTGAAGCAACCAGACAGCTGTTATGCAACCGCCGTACCAAAGGTGACGGTCACTCCCACATGACCGGTTCTTTTAAAATCAGATCAACCGCTGCCGAGGCCGTTTCGGCAACGACGGGGAAGGCTTCTCGTAACCCGGCAATTTGTCTGAGATTCTCCGCGGTTCTCAATACCAACATGGCCAGATCACCCTCCGCACTACCGGCCAGCGCCAGGACATCCGCCCATGCCTGGCCACCGGCCCAAGCATGAACCGCCGCGCTTGCCCATACGGAAATCGGTCTCGCCGCGAACCCGCTCGCCTCTTTCCGTCTGATCATCCCCTCCAAGCGGGCCTGCATACGTCCATAGGCCGCCGATAGCCGGGGCGACAGCTTTGACGAATCAACGCCGGTCTCCGTCTCCCGGTCATAAGCAAAAGGGGCAACCAGGGCGGCAAGGAGAACGGGGTCCGCCTCCGGGAGAGCCTGTTTGCGCAGGGCTTGGGCCACCAACAGTGGTTCATCCAGCCGGAGTCGGGAAGCCCAATGCCCATCGTCGGTCAACTGCCCGTCTTCATTAACGAACCCCTCCGCCGTCAAGAATTCCAGGTGTCTGAGAAAGTCTGTCCGTAACCGGGCGCGAACCGCATCTATTTGATCCCACAGCACCGAGAACTCTTCAAGCGCCTCACGAAAAGCCCCCTCGGCCCTCCCGTGGCATTGCTTGCGATGGGAACAGTCGTTACAGATCAATGCATCCATTTGTGATTGCCGCGATGTCAATTCCGCCTGAAAGGCCTCCAGTTCGGCCGTCCTCCCCCCCGCCTTGACACGATCTTTGGGCAGGACCTGAGGCCCTCTTGCTGCAGCACGGGCAATCACCGCTCGGACTTGGTCCGTACGGGACAATTCCGGTAACGGCACCACCCGGTCGAGTATGTGTGACACCTTTTTCGGGGCGAATCGGCGTAATCGCAACCGTTGGCGCCCCGAGGGCGGCTTTTTCTTGGCCCGCACGGCCAGTATCGACCCGGCTCCTCTGCCGGTTTCTCTTTTTACCACACAATACATACGGCCCCGTCGGTCCAGAAAAAGCCGGCCCGGCTCCAGGTGGGTCATTTTCGACATTCGTTCTTTTTCCCCTTTGAACCGACGATGCAAATCCTTGATCTCCCATATCAGAGTTCTGCGTTTTCGAATCAACCCCAAGACGTTTCCCGGGCCGCCACATAATGCCTCAGGCAAAAAACTCATCAGCTTCCGTCCCGCGGCCTGACATTTCTTCTCAAGTCCCGGTTCCCGTCGGGCGACCTCCAGAAAGGCGGCAAAAGACCGGTGAAAGATTTCTTCGATTTCATCGGGCCGATGAGACAAAAGAAGGTTCAGGACCATGGAAAAATCCATCCGAATTTGACTGCTCACGTCTTCGGGCGGGGAGCTATACAGGTCGGCCATCAAGCGTATATCCATGTACTTGGTCGGCATCATCACCGCAAAGCCGATGCGGTCCTTGCCACGACGGCCGGCCCGGCCGGTCGTCTGATGGAACTCGGTTCCGCTCAGGGGAACAAACTGGAACCCGTTGTAGCGATCTGAATTGAGAAAAACCACGCTCCGGGCCGGAAAATTCACCCCTGCTGCCACGGTAGACGTGGCAAACACCGCCTCCAGCCACCCGTCGGTCATGAGATCTTCAACCAATAGCTTCCAGGCAGGAAGCTGACCACTATGGTGGGCGGCCACAGAAAGATTTCGTAAATGCCACATCTGTCGGTGGTCTTCCAAATACACGGACCCGGAAGCAAGTTCGTCTATGGCTTGGTTCAGGCCGTCCCTCGGACCGGTGCGTCCTTTGGCGACACACCGGTCCAGAGCGGCATCACAATCGGCCCTGGACTTCATGAAGAATATGGCGGGCAGCAAATTATACTTTTTCAATACCCTGAGAACATCTCCAAAGGGGGGAAGGCGTCCGGGCGGGGCGATCAGTTGCGGTTCGGGACCATGCAGGAAACGCTTTACGTTTTTGTCCAGCTTCCTGCCACTCAACAGGGGCATCAATCTGCCGGAGGGATGGAAAAACAACGGAAAGAGGGGAACGAGGCGTTTCTTTTCTTCCACTACACGACATGTTTTCGATCGGATGGATTCCAGCCAACCGGCGATTTGAAATGCATTGCCGATGGTGGCCGACAGAAGCAACAGGTGAATCCGCTGGGGTAAATAAATCATCACTTCTTCCCACACCACACCCCGATCCGTATCCCCCAAAAAATGGGCCTCGTCCAAGATAACCAAGTCCGTATCAAGGTCCGTCCCCTGATGCATGGCGTCATAGAGCTGATTCCGCAGTATTTCGGTGGTACCTACAATGATCGGGGCATCGGCGTTTTCCTTTCGGTCTCCCGTTAATATTCCCACCTGTCGCCGACCGAACAGGGATCCGAACTCAACCAGCTTTGAGTTGGTCAAGGCCTTCAGCGGGGACGCGTACCAGGCCTGTTTGCCCTGATTGTGAATCCGTCGAATGGCCTCCTGGGCGATCCAGGTCTTCCCTGAACCGGTCGGCGCACATACCAGGCAGTCAGAGTCGGTTATGGCGGAAAGAGCCTCTATTTGAAAGGCATCCGGTTCAAAAGGCTTGTCCTCGGGCACACCAATCTTGGCAAAAACCGATTTTAGCCGGGGGTCGGCGCCGGGTTTGATCTTGACTCTTTTCCCGGCGCCGGATTTCCCCGGTCGCCGCTGATAGGCCTTGCGTTTTGATCCCGGCGGTTGAGACTTTTTCATGAATTCCGAGTCCCTTTCCTCTTTGCGGTTACCCAGAATGCGCAACAAGGTCTTGCCACGACAAGGCCAAGGGGGATCGACCCGGTCCCGGAGTTGAGCTTGGCAGATAACCGCATTCCTCTTTGGCTCTGCCGCCACCTCTTATCTCACGAATGCCATCGCATTTCAATGCAGCGGAAATCTCGAATCCATTGCCAAGCTTGAATCGGGGTTGCGCCGATCCTTGACAGGTCAAATCAAGGTGCTAGGATCGCCAGAAACCAAAACCGACAGGACAACCCCGGTGACATATGCAAGGATGGCGTATGCGAGCACTTATTCAACGGGTTACCCATTGCGAAGTTCGAATAGAATCCGAATCGATTGCCCGCATCGGTCCGGGCATACTTGTCCTTTTGGGTGTTACACACGCCGATACGCAAGCCGATGCGGATTATTTGGCAAACAAAATTGCGGGCTTGCGAATATTCGACGATGAGTCGGGGAAGATGAATCGCTCGGTTGTCGAAGCGGGCGGGGAAATCATGGTGGTTTCTCAGTTTACGCTCTTGGGCGATTGCCGTAAAGGGCGTCGGCCCTCTTTCGGCGATGCGGCACCGCCCGAAGAGGCCGCCCGGCTCTATGAATATTTTGTCGGGTGCTTTCGTTCCAAAGATATCCCGGTAGCCACCGGCCGCTTTCGCGCCAGGATGGCGGTGTCGCTCATCAATGACGGACCGGTAACCCTCATGGTGGAAAGTAAGTAGGTGACGACATCCTCACAAAGGGAGGCCGAAGCGCCCACAGGATATCCCCCGCCGTGCATGATATATGTGGACAAGGACGGAAACTGGTTCCATAAGGGTGCGCCACTGGTTCACCGCGAACTGATCGGGTTCTTCTACCAATTGCTTGATACCGACCCCCAAGGCTGCTACATTATTCGATTGCAGAATCAAATCTGCCGGTTGGACGTAGAGGACACGCCATTCGTAATTGTGCGTACCGACTTTATTTCCGCCGAAAGGAACATGGGACGAGCGGCTTATATACTGTGGCTCATAGACGGAACCCAGGAAGAACTGGACCCGGCCAGCCTGTTTGTGGGGTCTGAAAATGTTCTCTATTGCAAGGTCAAGGAGGGACGGTTCAAGGCCCGCTTTTCCCGCTCCGCTTATTATCAGCTCGCCGAATATATACGGCCGGACGATGAAACGGGAAAGTACGTGCTACCTCTGAATCAGAGGGCCTATCCGATTTCGACCATCCACGATGAGTAGGTATACGGGGATACAGAAAGGTAACGGCGGCGAACCATGAAACAACGAATGAACAAAAAACAGGTGGAGGCACTCAGAAAGAAAGTGAGTCGGAAATCCCGGTTGGTGTGGGATGCCATCAACACAAGAGAAAAGCGGGAAGTATTCGCCTTCGCGGATCGGTACAAAACATTTCTGGACAAGGCCAAGACGGAACGAGAAGCGGTGCGTGCGATCAGAGACTTTGCAGTTGAACACGGCTTCCGGGATGTGGCCAGCGGCGAAAAAAATAAGGTTTACCAGGTCGCCAAACAAAAAAACATTGCCCTGGCCGTGCTGGGCAAGGCGCCCTTGTCAACCGGTATTAATCTTATTGTCTCCCATATCGACACACCACGGCTGGACCTCAAACAAAACCCCCTTTATGAAGACGTCGATCTGGCTTTCTTGAAAACCCACTATTACGGGGGGATCAAAAAATATCAATGGTTGAGTCGTCCCTTGGCCATCCATGGCACCGTATTGAACAAAGATGGCAAGACCTTCGATATTGTGGTGGGAGAATCACCGGATGACCCTGTTTTCAC
>CAZHHS010000066.1:0-9685 GCA_964532395.1 uncultured Desulfobacterales bacterium
GGGCAGATCAGTCTCTTTGATATCTTTACCACTCAAGGGGTCGACGTAGTCCACCCACAGCTGCCTGATATACCGGAGTGGGACGAGGACGAACGTCTCGGCTACGAAAAGGAGTCTCTGGGGTTCTTTGTCACCGGTCATCCCCTGGCCCGGTACGAAAAACTGGTGGCCAAATATGCCAATACCGATTGCCTCCGGGTTCGGGAATGTACGGACGGAGCGACTGTACGCATTGCCGGTTTGGTCCGGGAGTTGAAACGGTATAATGACAAAAAAGGGGATGTGATGGCCTTTATGACCCTTGAGGATTTGGCCGGGTTTGTAGAGGTTACACTGTTTTCGTCCGTTTATTCCGCGGCTAGAGATCTTGTCCAGGAAGACAAGGCGCTTTTTGTGGAAGGCCGGGTGACAAAAGATGAACGCTCGGTTAAGATCCTTGGCGAGTCGGTTATTCCGATTGAGTCCGTAGACGAGCTGTGGACCACCAGCATCCGATTGAGTTTGGATATGACCCGGCTGGACAAGGAGAAGCTGAGAAAACTCCGAGAAATCCTCCAGCAGCATCAAGGGGGGTGTGGGGCCTATCTACACTTGACCCTTCCGGAAAAATCGGAAACGGTTATTGCCTTGCCCAGGGACTTGAAGCTGAAGGCGGGCAAAGCGCTGAGTGACGCCGTCAACGGCTTTTTGGGATACGGCGCGGTGGAGATGGTGTGTGGTAAGGAATAGCCGGCCGGATCCAGCCGACAGGCTCCCGGAACCTGTCCTCCCACGGGAAGAAACCCATTTGATCTATAATTAGAATAGTTGTCCGGGAAGTTCACGCCACAGTTGTGTCGGCCGCCGGGTATCGATCCGCAAGCCGGCCAAAACTCGCCGCCAAGGCCGCGTAAGGACGGCCTTTGAATGGCTGACAAACAGGAAATCCAGGAATGCATGCACTTAACGGTTGTTGGCGCCACCGAGTTACGGCCGTCCAAACGCGCCCTAAGCGGCTCAGACAGTTGCCCTGCTTGTGGATCGATACCCGGCGGCCCTCCTTGGCAAGAACTTGAGTTTTTCGGATAACCGCATAGTTTATATTGTATGAATCCTCAAGAGCGGTCCTATCGGGGGTTGATTCAGGATGCCCGGTTGGTCTCTTTTCGTGCCGTGGTAAAAGAAACCGATCTCTGGGTGCGGGCCACGTGCGCCCTGGAGGCGGAAACGACGAACCTGATCCTGAAACACCGCATGCCTTTGGAGCGCTATCTGGCGGATCGTCCGGATGTCGTCACCGCTCTTAGGCCCGTTAATCGGGACCCGCTGGCCCCACCGATTGTTCGAACCATGATGGATGCCGCCGAAAGGGCGGGTGTGGGGCCTATGGCCGCCGTCGCCGGTGCCGTCGCCGAATATGTGGGACGGGGTTTGCTGGATTACAGTGATGAGGTTATGGTGGAAAATGGAGGAGATGTTTTCCTCCACACGCCGGCGCCGGTTACCCTGGCGATTTTCGCCGGGTCCTCTCCTTTGAGCAATCGTCTGGGAGTACGCGTGGATTCGCCGATGCATCCCGTTGGTGTGTGCACCTCTTCCGGTACGGTAGGCCACTCGACGAGCTTCGGCAGTGCGGATGCCGTTGTCGTCTTGTCCGCATCGGCGGCTGTGTCGGATGCAGCGGCTACGGCGGTGGGCAATCGGGTGGCGAAGAAAGGAGATATCCAAAAGGCGATCGCTTTTGGAAAGGCGATTCCGGGAGTAAAGGGGTTGGTGATTATCGTCGACGCAGAACTGGGTGTGTGGGGGGAGATCGAATTGGTACGGCTTTAGGGACCTCGACGCCGTCGGGATGCAGCGCCCAGCCTGAGAAAGGGGTTGTTTTTTCTGGCTGTTTTGCTATAGTAGGTGGATATGTCTGCCTGCGAAAGAGGAGCGCGGGGTGACGGAAAAAACCGCAATGAAACGTCGGCAAAACATTGCCGTATGAAACAGGGGTGGCGATGAAAACACTCTGGGCGCCGTGGCGTATGGAATACATTTTGAGTGAGAAGGAAACGGCGTGTATTTTTTGTATGGGGCTTTCAGACGAGGCGGAGCTGACCCTGTACAAAGGGCGCATATCCATGGTGATGATGAATAAGTACCCATACATTAACGGCCACTTGTTGGTTGCTCCCAAACGGCACGTGGCTTCCTTGGACGACCTGGATGTCGAGGAGATGGGAGACATTCTGAAAACGGTGAAGAATTCCATCGGCGTATTGAGAGAGGTGATGAATCCCGATGGCTTCAATGTGGGGCTGAACCTGGGGGTGGTTGCCGGCGCCGGGGTGGAGCAGCATCTGCATTTTCATATCGTTCCCCGGTGGCACGGAGATACCAATGCCATGACCGTCTTTGCCGAGGTCCGGGTTATTCCCGAACATCTCAAGGCCACGTATCAGAACCTCAAGCCCCATTTTCAGGTTCTGGAACAAGGGGAAGGCAACTGAATACCGACATGTGAGGAGAATAGAACATGAGGGCGATTAAGCCGATATTACTTTCCGTGGTGGTTGTTTTCCTGGTAATTTTGGTAGTGCAGAATCTGGAGGTTTTTCTCGACAAGAAAGCCTTGCACATCGACCTTTGGATGTGGCAATACAATACCCGACTCATTCCGCTGGCGGTCTATTTCCTCGGGTTTTTTATGATCGGCCTGCTGGTTTCATATTTTTATAATATCGGTGAGCGCTTTCGAAATAAAAAGACCTTAGACAGTTACTCCGAAACCGTCCATCAATTGCGATACGAGCTCAATGCTCTCAAGAATCAATCTGATAAAGACCAACCGACATCCTCTTCGCAACAGACACCCAGTGCCTGAGCGGTCCGGTTTGAGGCCAAAGGGGCGAGAGAATCATGGCTAAAGCCACCCCGATGGTTCACCAATATCTGTCCATAAAGGAAGACTATCCCGATTCCATCCTCTTCTTTCGTATGGGCGATTTCTACGAGATGTTTTTCGAGGATGCCAAAATTGCCGCCCGCGTTCTGGAAATCACCCTGACGTCCCGAAACAAAAAGGAGGAGCAACCCATTCCCATGGCGGGTATCCCCCACCATGCGGCGCCGTCGTATATTGCTCAGCTCATCGCCAACGGCTTTAAGGTCGCCATTTGTGAGCAGATGGAGGACCCCGCCAAGGCCAAGGGGATCGTCAAGCGAGAGGTGGTCCGGGTGATCACGCCCGGGGTGGTCGTCGATACGGAAATCCTGGATGCCGCCGCCGACAACTTTCTCACTGCCCTTTATTGGACCCGGAATCGACTGGGTATGGCCAACCTGGACATATCGACCGGTGTTTTCAAGGTCACGGAGTCCGCGGACTGTGAGGCTGTGCTCGACGAATGTAAACGTATCGGGCCCAAAGAGGTGCTGGTGTCGCGCGCCCAGAGCGGCCAAAGCGATGTGAGCAACCAAAGCAACCGAAGGGACCAAAGCAAGCGGGGTGACCCGACGCCGGTCGCGTCCTTTATGCGTCAACTCCAAGGTGTCGCCGTAAGTGTGGTTGAAGATGACTGTTTTGACCTTTCCCGGGCGCGGCGCCGTCTGCTGGATCAATTCAAGGTCCATTCCTTGGAAGGGTTCGGCTGCCATGGCTGGCCTGCCGCAATCGCCGCCGCGGGCGCCCTGCTCGCTTATGTGGGCGATACCCACAAGGGTGAGCTGGTTCACCTGACCGGCATCGAGTCGTACACTCTTTCCGATTTTATGGTAATCGATGAGGCGACCCAACGAAACTTGGAGCTTTTCGAAACCTTAAGGGACGGCCGCAGGCAAGGCTCTTTGTTGGACGTGATGGATTTTACCCAAACCCCCATGGGAAGACGAAAACTTCGATCCTGGCTTCAGTATCCGTTACTCGATCCGGAGCGGATCGGGCGCCGCCTGGACAGTGTGGAAGAGGCCGGGCGGAAACCCTTCGTCCGGCGGGCGATAAGAAAACTCCTGGACGGGGTTTATGATCTGGAACGTCTGAATGCCAAAATCTCTTTAGACCGGTGTAATGCCAGAGATCTGGCGGCCCTGCGGGCCTCCGTGGAAAAGCTGCCGGCGCTATGGGAGGTGCTTGACGAGTTCGAGTCGGGCGAGTTCGTAGAGATCAAGCGGGAGTGGGACAACCTGTCTGATGTGGCAAAACTTATTGAAGACGCTATTTTGGACGATGCACCGTTGACAGTTCGTGAAGGCGGCATGATCAAGCCCGGATTCAGTGAGGAGCTCGACGAACTTGTGCAGATCAGCCGGGAGGGAAAAGACTGGGTTGCCGGTTTGGAGGCAAAGGAACGGCAGGCCACAGGGATCAATTCCCTCAAGGTGGGATTCAACAAAGTGTTCGGATATTATATCGAGGTATCCAAAACCCATGTGAAATCGGTTCCGGACCACTACATCAGGAAGCAGACCCTGGTGAACGGTGAGCGCTACATTTCCGAGGAATTGAAGGCGTTCGAGTCCAAGATACTCGGGGCGGAGGAAAAACAGGTTCAACTGGAATACGAGTTGTTCCGGGCGGTCCGCGAAAAGGTGGCGGCACACAACCGCCGCATTACCGAAATGGCCGGCATGCTTTCCGCAACGGATGTGTTGACGGCGTTGGCGGAACTGGCCGACAAGAACAACTATGTGAAACCGGCAATCCACCGGGAGGGGACCATTCTTCTCAAAGAAAGCCGGCATCCCGTGGTTGAAAAACTGATCCAATCGGAACGCTTTATTCCGAATACGATCGAGATGGACAATGCGTCCAGACAAGTCCTTATTATCACAGGGCCGAACATGGCCGGCAAATCGACGGTCCTGCGGCAGGTCGCCCTCCTGGTTCTTATGGCTCAGGTGGGGTCCTTCGTTCCCGCGGAGGAGGCGTCCATAGGGATCGTGGACCGGATTTTCACCCGGGTGGGGGCATCCGACAACCTGGCCCGCGGACAAAGCACCTTCATGGTGGAGATGCAGGAGTGTGCCAATATCCTGAACAACGCCACGGGAAACAGTTTGGTCATTGTGGATGAAATAGGCCGGGGGACGAGCACCTTTGACGGGTTGAGTATCGCGTGGGCGGTTGCCGAATACTTGCACGACCGGCACGGCGTGGGGATAAAGACCGTTTTCGCCACCCATTACCACGAACTGACCGATCTGGCCTTGACAAAGGACCGGGTAAAAAACTGTAATGTGGCGGTGAAAGAGTGGAACGAAGAGATCATATTTTTGCGGAAACTTGTCGACGGAGGCACGAATCGAAGCTATGGCATTCAAGTGGCCCGCCTGGCGGGGGTTCCCGATTCGGTGCTGGTAAGGGCCAGAGAGATCCTCAAAAACATCGAGGCCGGTGAACTGAGCGGTGTGGGATTGCCTCAAATACGTGTCCCACAAAAGCAGACGGACATCCCGGCGCCGGCGGTACAATTGCCCCTTTTTGAACGGGTGGACCACGCGGTTGTCCGGGCCTTGAAAGAATTGGATATTGACAGGTTGACCCCCCTTGAGGCATTAAACCGGCTGAGTGAACTCAAGGGATTGTTGTAAAGGGGGTTCCCGGGTGCGGAAGGAAAAGGTGGGAGTTGCGGCGGTGTTGTTCTTCGTCTGGGCGGTGGTCCTTCCCTGTCAAATGGGGTACGGGAGCATGCAGTATGCCTATCGTCAGGCCGTGGCAAGCTATAAGGAATTGTTGGCGGACTTGAACAAGCAAAAGGACCGGCATAACTGGTTTGTCTGTGCGGAAAAGTTCAGGGCCGTCTACGCGGCGGAGCCGGATGGCCCATGGTCTGACGACGCCATCTTTATGATCGGCCGATTGTATGAAGCGTTGAACAAACGGTCTGCGGGGGTGAACGACAAGCATGAGGCCCTCGATTATTTTAGCCGGTTGATCCGCCGTTATCCCGACAGCCCGCACGCACCGGAGGCCAAGCAGGCGATTGCACGGTTGAGGGAACGAAAGAAAACCACGAAAAAGGTCGTCGCTGAAGGCACTGAACCGGTGAAACGGCGGGAAACCGTCGTCGAGACCGAAATAGAACCGCGAGAAACCAATGCCGGATCGTCGTCTTCCCCCCGGGACGGATTGGCCAAAGTAGAAGATCTGCGGGTCTGGTCCAATCCGGATTATACCCGAGTTGTTATCGACGTGGAAAAAGAGGTGACGTATTCGTACCGTTTATTGCGAAAGGACCCGGCCATAGGGAAGCCGCCCCGTCTCTACGTCGACGTGACACCTGCGCGTGTCGGCACTGATTTGGAACGTATCGTACCCATCGGTGACGACCTGTTGACCAACGCCCGGGCGGCTCAGCATATGCCGGACGTCGTTCGGGTGGTATTGGACATCAAGGCCATCGAGGATTTTAAGATATTTTCGCTCAAGGACCCGTTCCGAGTGGTTCTGGACGTAAACGGAGTGATTGAAGGGGAAACGAGACAGGCGGCGAAAACGGACGATGGCGGGGCATCCGATGAAAAACTGCCCGGCAATTCATTGGCCAAGCAATTCGTCCTCGGGGTGGGGAGAATTGTCATCGATCCCGGTCATGGGGGAAAGGATCCGGGAGCGGTCGGCTATTACCGGGGGGTGCTGGAAAAGAACGTGACCCTCGAATTGTCCAGGCGGTTGGCGAAAAAGCTTCGGCGTAAGGTCGGATGTGAAGTGTTGCTCACCCGTAACGAAGACAAGTTCTTGTCTCTGGAGGAGCGTACCGCCATAGCCAACACCAAGCGAGCGGATATTTTTATTTCCATACACGCCAATGCCCACCCCAACAAACGGGTCAGCGGGGTTGAGACCTACTTTCTGAATTTGGCGACCGACAATGAATCGATTCGGGTGGCCGCCCGGGAGAACGCCACTTCCGCCAAAAACATCAGTGATTTGGAAATGATCCTGAATGACTTGATGAACAACGCCAAGATAAACGAATCGACCGCCCTGGCGGACCAGGTTCAGCGTGCCATGGTGAGCCATTTGAATGGGCGATACCGGGTTCGGGATAACGGGGTCAAGCAAGCCCCGTTCTATGTACTTCTCGGTGCCGAAATGCCGTGCATATTGGTGGAAATCGCCTTCATTTCCAACCCCAAGGAATGCAAACGTCTCAACACCGCCGCCTATCAGGAAAGTGTCGCCGATGCCATCGCCAAGGGGGTGGAAAACTATATCAAAAGCATTACCCCGACTACGGCGTGGCTTCAGACGGGCTAGTAAAGGCGTATTCAGCTTCTTGTCGGAGTAGGTGGGGCGTGTCGAAATACCGCGGAGAAAAGTGGAGCAAAAAGAAGTGTTTTACCTGTGCTTTTCCGGCGAGGGTGCCGGCCTGTCGGGCAGTCAAATGGAACTTTTGTGCTGCCACGGCGGCCTCGTTTTCTGAAAAAGCGGCTTCAATATAGAGTTGGTCGGCGTTTTTTGCCAATGCAATGATTTTTTTGGCATTTTCCGGGGTATAGGCGGTATCTACGACATAGACGATCTTCTGGCCGGTTGAGATCCGCACGATTTGATCGGCAAGTTCTCCCAGAACAAACTCCCGACGTACCATTCCCTCCGCCGTTTTCCATTCCACGAAAAAGGGTTTTTTCGGATCGGAGTCCCGGTAGAGTTCGTCTTTCAATTGTCTCAACCAAGGTCCTACTGGGAGACCCAGGTCGTTGAGGCGCTCTTTGATGATATTGACGTGAAAACGCTCTTCCAGCTTAAAGGCCAAGCAAGGGATCTTGTGGTCCAGGTGGACGGCGTTCACCCAAAAGGACGATTCTTGCAGGAGGGTGTTCGAGAATGTGTCCGCTTGGGGAGGACTCTCGGTGCGGAAGGCATTGCTGCACCGGTAGATGTTTGTCAGTGTGTGGTCCCGGTGTACCTCCGTGGCGCGTATGGAAAACCGGGTTTCGTAATTGTCTACCAAGTTCCACGTGTATCCGGCGAGTTTACCTTCCAGATTTTCCAGAAAACCGGGCGGGCCGAAGATATGAATTTCCTTGTCTCGACCCAGAAAAATGCGCAATAAGCGATCAAAGCCGATGAAGTGATCCATATGGGTATGGGTAACGAAGGCGTGGGTTATCTTCAACAAATCCTTTGAAGATAAGGCGCTCAGATCCCCCATGTCAAACAGGAGGGCGCGTTTTCTAAAAGCGAACGGGATGAATAGGACCGGGTCGGAAAAGGGATCGTTGACAAGCCTGGGACGAAAGGCCGGCCTCATCAATGGATGTACTTGGCGACCTGGCTGTTGATGGAGTTGTAGATTTGTTCGTCGGAGCCGTAAATGTCTTCTACACTTCTGTGATTGATGAGCTGTTCGACAACGAAAGACGTCACATACAGGCTGATTAAGTTGGGGCGGGGAACGATATGACGGATCGGTGCGATCTGATAGTCAATGTCAAACTCGTCGGCTCGCGTGAGTTTCTGAAGGCTGCCGGCAATCTGTTCTTGAATGGCGTCTTTGCTGTTGGTTTCGATGAGCTTATCCTGTATCACCTTCATGGCAATGGCATTACTGAGGGGTTCCGTGACATCCCTGAGTTGCTCGATGGCGAATCGCAGCGCCCGTTCTTTGGAACTTTCGATCTTTGACAGGATTTTTGACTCTCTATTGCTTGGCCGAAAGACTCTACCCATATGTGTTAGACACCTGATCCTTTTATTTTCATCTACCTTTGACACCTTACGACAACTTGTCTGAAATGACAACAAGAAACTGAAGATATGAAAGAAGAAAACCGGGGATACAGGAGGGCGATGGTGTCACAGAAAAGTCGCATGGGACTCTATCTGGCCGTCGGTGTCATGGTTTTATCGGTGGTCGTATATGTCCGTCTTGCAGGAAAGCCGGACTGGCTTGTCGCCATGGGGCACTTGGCGCGCCGCGAGGCGGAGGCCAAGGCGTTGCAGGCTTTGCTTGCCAAGCAGGCCCGGAAAAGCCACGACCGGCTGATAGCAATCTATCCCCGGGGATATGTTCTCATCGGCATCGACAACAGGGGGAAGCTCCTTTCCGGGAGTCCGAATTTTTCGCGTCCGATCGGTGTTGACTGGGATCAGGCCCGGGTGGTCCAAATATCGGAAGACCATGTGAGTGTGGTGCCGCCGGGAATCCATGTCGACGGGCATGCCTGTGTTCAAGTGGGAAAGATCGTCACCCTGGCCAAGAAACCCACCTACCAAATTCCGCTATGTCGTTTTAAAGATATGTCGGTGCATTTGATGTTCCTGTCGAAGGGACGTGCGGGGATGGTCGGTAGTGGGGGGAATCGCCCGCGATGTTCGTGTTGGGGGAGATGCTCCGGACCGGAATGACCAAAGTTATGATTGACGGCATCCCTCTTTTTTTATACAAAAACAAGGTTGATGGCGTCGCAAAAAAGTCGATCCAGTTTGGCTAAGTTCGCTGGAAGCCGGGTTAAGCCGCCCCGCGGCTTCCTGTCAGCAACGAACTTGATTGACCGTGGTGTTGGTTGTTGCATAAGGTTCACGACGGTCTCAGATTTCAATGGTGCTAAAACTCAGCCCTAAGAGTCCCTAAGTTCCGTTGTGGCTGGGTTTGCCAAATAAGCCATGTGGATTGACCAAGATATGTGGTGTCTATTGAATTTCAAAGTAACAACGAAACTAAGGGACTCTAACGGCTTCAAACAGTTAGCCCCATTGAAATCTGAGACCGTCCCG
>CAZHHS010000067.1:0-9674 GCA_964532395.1 uncultured Desulfobacterales bacterium
GCCAAGTTTTTCCTAAGATAAAAGATTTTCGATAACTTTGCATAACTCATCGGGATTCATCGGCTTCTCAACGTACCCGTCCGGGGCCGGCAGGTTGCCTTCTTGGGTCAGCATGTGCTCGTCAAACCCTCCGCCCCGGGTTACCCCCGTAACAACGATAACGGGGATATTCCGGGTCCCCTCGTGATGCTTGAGGTCTCTATACATGCCGATCCCTCCCTTCTCGGGCATCATAATGTCCAAAAGGATGAGATCCGGATTGTCCTCCCTGGCCCTCCTTAGGCCTTCGTTTCCGTCCTTGGCTGTGAGGGGAATATAGTCCTCCTCAAGGACGGTAGAAGCGAAATCCAACTGTTCCGGCTCGTCGTCGACGATCAATATCCGTTTTTTCATGACCAACCCTCCTTTCAACGCCCAAACGACGGGGCTTCATTATCAAGCGGATTCCAGAACATCTCTCAAGAGGTGTTCAAACACAGATCCGTATTGCCCTTGAACGTATGCCGATATGTGTCTTATTCAGGTTTCAGCTCCCGTGTTCCGGTGTCCCTCGGGAAATAGAAGCGTAAATCGGGTTCCTTTGCCGGGCTCCGATTCAAAGGAAATGGTGCCCCCGAGTTCATCCACAATCTTTTGCGTGACCAGTAGTCCCAGGCCGGTTCCTCTGCCCCCTTTCGTCGAGAAAAAACGGTCAAAGATTTTAGCCTGGACCTGGGGGTCCATACCCACCCCGGTATCTTCTACATCGAAGCGAATATGACCATTTTCCTCCCAGGTTCGTATCGTCACACACCGTGATTTATCCTTCTCGGGGTCCAGCGCGCATGCATCCAAAGCATTGCCCACGAGATTCAACAGGCATCGGTGAATGGCCCGTTGATCGAGAAACCACTCTTTCCGAGAGAGATGCGAATCAACTTTTAACCGTATACGTTCGGCTTTTGCCCTTTCCGTAAGGAGGTCATGTATTTCCTGGGCAACCGTATCGGGACAACAAGACTCGTAGTCGGGTTCTTGGTCTTTGGAATAGACAAGCATGTTCATGACGAGTTCAGAGATTTTTCCGACGTTCTTCCGGACCATTTCCCATCCCTTGTGTACACGATCGGGTTTGTCTTTCTCAAAACCGGTATTGACGATGTACATGCCGCCTTGCAATCCATTCAGGATATTCTTGATGTAGTGGGCCATACCGGCTACCGCCTGTCCAGTGGCTGCAACCCGTTCGTTTTCAATGAGATCTCTTTGCAACCGTTTGATTTCCCGCAGGTCCTGCAACGAGCAGACAAGGCCGGCTTGAGCGCCGTTTTGATAAAGTCCGGCTCCGGAAAGGCGGACCGGAATTCTTTGCCCCTCCTTTGAGGTCACAAACTCTTCGTAATTGACCATCCGGTCTTCCCCTCCATATGCCTCACTGAATATCCCCTCTTTGATCGATGAACTGAGTTCCGGTGAGAGAATCAAGTCCATATGCACCTTCCCGATTACCTCTTCTGCTGTATAGCCGAGAAGGTCTTCGGCCGCCTTGTTGAAAACAACAACCGTACCGTCCTTGTCGGTGGCAAAAATGCCGTCAATGGCACTTTCTATTAGATTCTTTTGAAAGTCATGCGCCTTCTTTAACTCCTGAGTCGCCTCTTCGCACATAGACTCCAGGTTGCCGGTATATTGTCGAAGCTTCTGTTTAAGCCACAAGACCTCTTCCGACCGTTTGAGAGCAAGGGTTAGTGCTTCATCCGTTATCGGTTTGTTTATGAAATCAGAAGCTTCCAGTTTTAGCGCCTCGACGGCGGACTCCATGTCGCCGTGACCCGTAATAACGATGACGCGGGCATCCGGGTCGATGGCCTTGACGTGTTTCAGCACCTCGATCCCGTTCATGCCGGGCATCTTGATATCCGTAAAGACAATGGGGGGCCGTTTCGCCTCGAAGACATCCAGGCCTTTTTTGCCATCCTCCGCCAGAAAAACTTCATAGCCTTTGTGGCGAAGGGAAACACCCAGAAGCGTTCGAATACTGAGTTCATCATCAATAACCAGAATTTTGGACATGTTCGAACCTTTCTTCTATATCGTCGCAGGCTGGAAACGAAACGGTGAATGTACTTCCCTTGGCCTCTTCGCTGTCCACTTCAATGGTTCCATTGTAGTCCTTCACGATGCCGTAACTAATGGAAAGTCCAAGACCCGTTCCGCCGCCGACCTCTTTAGTGGTGAAAAATGGTTCAAAGATTTTGTGCCGGATATCATGAGGGATACCATTTCCGGTGTCGGTGATGGTGACAACAACCTGGTTATCCTTCCTTTGACTCTTCACGGTAAGCACATTTTTGGACGGTGCACCGAAGGCGCTCATTTTCCTGCTCTCCATGGCATCTCTGGCGTTTATCACCAGATCTATGAACACTTGCTCCAGTCGGTTGCTGTCGGCAAACACCCTGGGAAGCCTCTCTTCCAGCTCCAGGACAATTTCTATGCCGCGAACCTCCAGCTGGCGGCTCAGAAGTGTAAAAACCCCCCTAATGGGCTCATTGATGTCGATCGGCTGCCCGTGCAACCCTGATTTGCGGCCAAACTCTCTCATATGATTGATAATGCCCACCGCCCGTGCGACCTGATCGGCGATTTGCTCGGAAACTAGGGCCAGGTCGCTATCCGGTATTTTTTTTCCTTCCCTGATCATGTTCCTGAAAAAATCCGTTCCGATTTGTATGGCGCTTAAAGGTTGATTGAGCTCGTGCGCCACTCCCGTTGCCATTTCTCCCAACGTGGACATTTTTCCTGCTTGAATCAGCTGTGTTTCTTTCGACAGGCTTTCGGTAATATCGACTGTTGTTGCAATGATGCCGTATTTGCCGCTCTGTCTCGCCTGACGTGTGTAGACATTTACATAAAAAGACGTTCCGTCCTTTCGCCAGTGGCGTTTCTTGGAATAGACATTAAAAACCCCGCCGCTTCCTTTTTTCTCCCTGGATAAAACACCGTGGGCATAGCCCTTATCACCCAAATCTAAAAAAGACATGCGCAGCAATTCGTCTCTTTCGTAGCCATAGATTTCCAGGGCACGAATGTTGACATCCAGGATGTTCAGCGTGTCTTGTTCGAGAACAAATATGGAATTGGGGTCATAGTCGAATAGGGTGTGATATTTCTCCTCCGACTCCCTCAAGTGGGCCTCCGAGATCTTGAGGGCGTGTTCCGCCATTTTTCGTTCATTGATTTCTGCGGACACACTTTCAATCATCTGATTGGTTACCATCTTTAACGACTCGATCAGTTCAACATCTGAGCCACCACATACCCGCGCCGTCAAGTCACCCTTACTGACCCTGTGAAGCACACTAAAGTGCTCCGCGAGGCCCATGGCGAATTCATGAGACAGGGTTACGATCTCATTCAGGTTCTGTGCGGTCAGATCCACCATCTTCTTGAGTTTGGCGATCAACTCCAATTCCGGTTCTTTGGACTCAAGAATTCTCACATCGGGGTTTCCCGATGCAATTTGACCCAGCGCTTCAAATACCTGGGACAATCCCACAGCCAGCTCTATACTAATGTTTTCAAGGTCTCGATCTCGTTCCTCGACCATGTTCCTGAATTCGGTGAACTGATGATTAACCACCCTCAGGGTTTCATCTATAGAATCCAAGCCGATATTCCGATTGAAAACCTCACAATTAAGACACATCTCTATCTTCTCCAGAAACTTGCCCTGGAGTTCTTTTCGACAATGGGTCCCCGAGAAGAGCCAGCATTTCAGATCTGTCGACCCAAAGGCGGGACATGCCGGTTCCTCACACTTGAGAATCTCCCAGCATTTGACCTTGTTCGACATCTATGGCCCCTTTTTGAATGTAAAACACGACAATCTATAAGCGCGGAACACCAAACTCGATGACTTTTGACAGAATCGTCTGATTGTAAAGGCCGATAAGTAGGATCGCCACGGCAACCGCAATGGCGGGAATCAACATTTCCGCGGGCGCCTCGTCGATTCCAGTCATGGCGTCACCTTCGTGCGCATGCTTGGCATGAGATGACGCAAAGCCATAACCGATTTCAATAACACGAAAGAATAGAATTACGCTGACCAGGCTCGATAACAACAAAGCGGCAAGAAATGTCCAGTGCTCGGCGATGATGGCCCCGTGGACCAGGTACCACTTACTGAAAAAACCGCAGGTGGGCGGCACCCCTATGATGGACAAGGCTCCTACCACAAAGGTCGACATAGTGATTGGCATTTTCTTGAACATATCCTTGAAGTCGGACAAATCATGACGTCCCATCTTATATGCTACAATTCCGGCTACCGTAAAAAGCCCAAGTGTCATCACGGCGTCGTTTAGGATGTGAAGGATGGCTCCTTTGAGAGCCGTTTCATTCGCCAACCCCAGGCCGCCAACGATATAGCCGACCTCTGCTACCACGATATAGCAAAGCATTCTCTTAAAATCAGTCTGAGCAAGGGCCATCACGGCGCCTCCCACGATGGCGATAACTCCCGCCCAAACCATGATACTCGAAATCGGAAGAATTTCGATCGACAGTCGCGGTTGAAACACATCAAAAAGAATTCTGATGAGAAGATATAGGGATATTTTCGTCATCAAAGGCGCTATCAGTGCGCTGGTAACAGAGGGTGCTTTCGTATAGGCGTCCGGCAACCAAACGTGAACCGGAAACAAGGCCATCTTGACGGCCAATCCGGCCGTCAAAAAAGCAACGGCGGTCAGGATCACTCTGGATTCGTAAAGCTGCGGCAGCAGTTCTCGAACATCGGCCATATTCAGAGATCCTGTGGTGATGTAAATGTAGCCCACGCCCAACAGATAGAAACTGCCCCCGATGGTTCCCATGATGATATACCTGAAAGTCGCCAAGGGCGCCCCGTCTTCACCTACGGCTATCAGAGCATAACCGGCCAGAGAGGCGATCTCTAAAAACACATAGAGATTAAATAAATCTCCGGTCATGACAATGCCCAAGTATCCTGTTACCTGAAGAATAAAGAGCGTGTAAAAATAGACTATGCGATCCGGGAGTTCCTTTTTTACGCTTGGACGGGAATAGATAGCCACGATGAGACTAACGACGGAAACAAGGGTAACCATCATGGCATTTAAATGGTCCACCACATATTCAATGCCGAAGGGGGGAGGCCACCCACCCAAGTGATAATGAACGGTGCCCCCCGCGATTACCTGAAATAGCGTATGGATCGAACCAACAACGCTTGCCGACAGCAAAAGGACCGTCCAATAATAGCAAAACGTTTTTTTCCACCGCCCGATCAAGGGACAAAAAACGGAGCCGATCAGCGGAATAGCCACAATCAGAATGGGATATTGTTCGACCATCTTTATCCTCTTCTAAGCTGCATGATGATGTCGTCTTCTTCCAGCGTGTTATACCGTCGATAGATCAGAATGATGATGGCCAGTGCCAACCCCAGTGTAGCCACCATGACGACGATCGCCGTCAACATCAGCACATGGGGCAGCGGATTGACATATTGCATAATATCGATGGGAAGATATCCATGTCCGTTGTGTGCATGTTCCAAAATGGGCACGGTGGCGCCGTCTTTGGCCGCTATGGAAATGTAGAAGAATAGGATCGCCGACTGAAAAACATTCATGCCGATGACTTTTTTCATAAGATTTCTCTTTGTCATCATCGCATAAAAGCCGATCATCATTAAGCCAATGTATGCCCAATAGTTGTAATGATCACAAATGAATTCAAACATTGCGCTAACCTCGCCCTCTTTTTCTCAGCAACAATATGCATGCCATTCCGGCCGTAAATACCACCGTCGTCTCTCCGAGCGTATCATATCCCCGGTAGTCGGCCAGTACCGACGTGACCACATTCGGCGTGGACGTGTCCTCCACGCTGTGGCGAAGATAGTAAGGAGAAACATGGGTGCTGGCCGGAGAGTTGGGATTCGCCCATTTGGGCATATCAAGCGTGCCATAGATCAGCGCAGCACCCGCAATGATGCCTGTAATGATGCTCAGAGTTTTCAATCGTTGGACCTCCTTTTCGTTTTGCTCACCGCCCCTATGCAGAGTACCGTCCCAATCCCTGCGCTTACTGATGCTTCGGTAAACGCAACATCCACTGCAGCCAACGATGTCCACAGCAAACACATAAAAAAACTGTAGGCACCGAGAATAACCACCGCACTCAAAAGGTCCTTGACGGTAATGGCGGCAATGGCGCATATGTACAGAAAAGCAACCAGGAGCAAATCAAATGGCAGAATCATTTTTCCCCTCCGTATTTTCCCGTGTCTTGGTCAGGCAGCACACATCTTCGCATGTCCATGGCGGAATCCTACATCTGAAGGCCGCCTTGGAAAGGGCATGAGCGGCCGTAGGCTGGGCCAAAAACATGAAAACTGCTATAAATACAATTTTAACGCTGGTTATCGATAGCCCATAATAGACCGCAAGGCCCAAAAGCGACAGAAACACGGCCAGGGTATCCCCCTTACCGGTGGCATGGAGCCTAGAGTAAAGATCGGGAAAGCGAAGCAAGCCCATGGTGGCTGTTACGAATAATAAGAACCCGGACGACAACAGCACAACGGCACCAATTTCTCTGACTAGCATGAGACCTCTCCAGTTTCCTCGATATATCTGGCCAAAACCAGACACCCGATAAAATTCAACAAGGCATACACCATACTGATATCAATAAACATCTCCACTCTCTCGTAGACAGCACCCATAAGGAGTAAAATGATGAGTGTCTTTGTGCCGATCGCCGATATTCCGGCAGCCCGATTCAATACATCGGGCCCCATAGTGGCTCGGTATAAACAGAAAAGAACCAACACGCACATCCCCACACCCACAACCAGAAAAAAGGTGTTCATTCGGTACTCCCTTCGTCTTCCCCGGGTTCGTCCACCGTGAATATGGAAAAAAAGATGAGGCACATAACAGCCATGACCGCCAGAGCCACGCCGATCTCAACGCCCAGTATTCCCAATGATCGCGCTTCCGGGCGCGAAACTAAAAGGAGTCCGGTCAACGCGCCATAATCCAAGTAGTTACCCCCAAGAATGATGCAGAGTATTCCGGTTCCTGCATATATGAAGACGCCCACGCTGCTCATGACGCCGGCTGCTTTTTCGGACATCCTCCGTCTTGTCCGCTCCAATCCATGGGTGACCCCCAGCAAAACAAAACCGGCAGCCAGGATGACGCCCCCTTGAAATCCTCCTCCGGGGCTGTGGTGTCCGTGCATAACCACATAGAGGGCGTAGGTTACAATAAACGGTACAACCAATCTGGCAACTGTCTTGACGATTACGTCCTGGTAATCCTTTATCATCGTTCCCCCATTCGGCGATATTTGTTGCCCATTTGCGTCACATTTTCAGTTCCTCATAAATCCTGGCCGCATCCAAGACATCCTGCACATAGAGATGATCCGCCTCCATGTATATATGAGCCACTCTGTCTTCCATATCTCCGGCACTTAGACCATCCGCCGTTTTTTGGCTCAGTGCGTGCACATAGTAAATGCCGTCTTGAATATCCATGGTAACCGTACCGGGCGTGAGCGTAATGGAATTTGCCAAAGTGACCTGCGATACATCCGTTTCCAGTTTGGTTTTAAACATGACGACTTGAGGATCGATGGGCATTTTTCTCCTGATCACCAGGGAAGCCACGTGGATGTTGGACAGCGCGATCTGGCAGAAGAGCCAAGGAATATATGCCAGAAATCGCTTCACGACAATTTTCATATCCCCCACCCGGACATTGGCAAACAGCAAATCATGGAACAGATAGGCTACTAAAAGAGAACAGATGATTCCGAGTGTAAGATGAAAGGCATCAAATTTCCCAGAGAGCAACAGCCAGAAGGCGAACAGGATAACCGACGTTCCAACACAATTCTGAAAGCGCGTTTTCCTCCCCTGCCCCCCGGTAAACAGTGCCTGAATCCTTTTTCTGTCACTGTAGCGCGTCTCTTCCGCTGTAAACTCGACCGCCGTGTCCATAAGCCCCACGGCATGCTTCCTTGCCTTTTCCATGATTCGAAAGGCATTCTCCGTAGCCTCAAGCATCAAGGTGATTTCCATGCTTATACGCCCCTCTTTCCCTCAGCGCCCCCGTTCATGGCACGATGATGGTCGGCACCGACGAGGCTTCCGCCACGCGATAAGTGTTGCTGAGCCTTAGAATCTCTTTTATGGATGAGTTTTTCGGCCTACCCATGACAATGCACGTACCGCCGTATTCCTTGGCCGCCAACAATATTTCTTCATTACATTTACCCGCATAAATGTGAAATTCCGCATCAATCGCGTGATCCAAAAATGCGCTTCGCCATGCCGAGAGCATCTGTCGCAGCTCCCGCATCTCTCTTATTGAAAGTCGTTTACCTACCACATGGATAATCTCCAGCTCCCTGATAAAGCCCTTAAATCCTAAGAGATATCGCATGGCCTTTCGGCATGACTCGGACCAGTCCGCAGCCAATATGACATGGTCAAACATCCCGGCTCCGTCCGTGTCGACCGGCTCATCTATCGTAGGGATAACCATCAGCGGCAGATCAGACAATTTCAGCAACGCCTTCGGGTAGGCCTTTGAAAACCAGCCTTTCGTCCGCTCGTCCATGCGGCTGGAAATGAACGACACGCCTTCGCGATGGGCAGCATTTAACAGGCCCGGGATCAACGCGTCTTCCACTGTGAGAGTCTTTGTCCCAAGGCCGATGGCGCTGAGTTTTTCCTTCCAATGATCGCCGTCCGAGGGATGACAAAGGATCACTTCCAGCAGGCCGAGCTTTCGAAGCCCTGCAATGTGTCGGATCACCCCGACGTCGGCTTCTACAGAATTGGTGATGTATAGAAGTTTTTCGAATCCCATGGTCTCCCTATCTATGACTATTCTCGTTTTGTTCAGGCTGAGCGTTCATTCAGAATCCTTTTTATGGTCTCAGCCAAAGTCTTAGGTGTTACGGGTTTTTCCAAATAGGCGTCCGGCTCCGGAACAGTTTTGCCTGAAGTTTTCGACAGGGCCGTCTGCGCCCGGAGTAATGTTCTTCGAGATATCCCGGAATATACGATAACCGGGACATCCTTTAACGATTCCGAGTTTTTCAGTTCTCGATACATTTTAATCCCGCTTTGCCTTGGCATCAGAATATCCATGATCACCAAGTCGGGTCTGTTTTTCCTGATTAACTCCATGGCTTCTTCGCCGTTTTCAGCCACTATGGACACATAGCCGTTTTCTTCCAGCACAGTGGACACAAATTCTCGGGCTTCCGCTTCATCATCGACGGCAATGACCGTATTTCCCATGGAGACATCCTCCTCAAAGTCAGTATGCTCAACCGAGTCCTACAACCTCAAAAGAAAGCCCACATCACGTCCCGTTTCTTCACACCCATAAGGCAAAGACCACAAAGAGTGAAACGACAATAACAATGCTTATAAACACCGGTGCCCCCGTGGGCATCAGGTTCACCTCCTCGGGTTTTACCTCCTCATCGAATGTTTCCTCACTGTAATAACGGACCCCTCCGTCTATTTTTTTCAAATAGTATTGCAGCGGGAAGCTCAGGGGCCGTTTGCTCTTCCGGCCGAGCCACTTTGGAATCGAGTAAGCGAATATGTCGGCGCAGATCTCGTTAAGCCTGTT
>CAZHHS010000068.1:0-9612 GCA_964532395.1 uncultured Desulfobacterales bacterium
TCCCGGAAGGTATACAGATACTGGGACTCTTCATTGATCGCCAGGGCGGCATAATACCCCCACAGATGCCCCGCCAAGGTATTCAAGATGGGGGCGAATCGCTCTTCGATGGGGGGTACGTAAATCACCGAGTCGGCATAGGGTTCAAAGCGGTGTTCCCCTTCGACGGTGATGACGATGGGCACGGCTTCGTGGGCCTTGAATATGGCCGTGTCCTTGATGATGTCGGTAACCACGCTCTCCCGGTTTCCCGCCGCACACACCAGTATCAAGGGCTCGGAAGACAAATCGATATGCTTTTTGTCTTCCACCACATCGGAGGAAATACTTTTATAACAGAGTTCGCTGAGTTTGATCCGAATCTCGTCGGCGGAGACCTTGTTGGGCCCGCTTCCCACGATGGCCCAATATCGCCGGGTAACGGCGAACCGCTCGGCGGACCGCCGGATCTGGGCCTTGTTCTGCAAGACCTTTCGCATGGCGGAAGAGAGCTTCCAGAGTTTTTGCATCTCTCCCAACACGAAGTCGTCGGATCGGGCGCCCGCCAACTGGGCGATCCTGAGCCCCAGGATCCCACCGGCGACGATTTGCGAGTAATAGGCCTTGGTGGAAGCCACGGACATTTCGATATCCCGGCCCGTACTCGTGTATAACACCCCGTCGACCTTGAAGGTGACGTCCGAATCCCGGCGGTTGACAATGGCCAACGTGTGGGCACCTAAGCGCTTGGCCATGTCGACGGCCCGGTTGGTATCCGTGGTGGTGCCCGATTGGCTGATCGCCACCACCAGCGTGTCTGCCAGGCTGCCGTCCATCATAAAGCCGCTGAATTCCGAAGCCTTGAAAGCGGCCACCCGGATGGCGGTTGTCTGCAAATAGTCCCGCAACAAGGTCGTACAGCCCGAGGCCGCCACACCGGCAGTCCCTTGGCCGATAAAGAAGATCCGGCTTATCCGGTGGCTTTTGAGGGCCTCGGTCAAACCGTCCGGTATGACCGAGCCGTCCAAAAGGATCCGGGGGCGGGGCTCGCCGTTTTCCTCCTCAATGGAAAGCCGTCCTTGAATGGTTTGTTCCACCGACCGGGGCGATTCGGAGATTTCCTTCAAGAAGTAGTGCGGATAATCCTGGCGGTCGATGTCCCGAGACCGGATTTCCGCCTCTTTGACATCCGCTTCAGACAAAACAATGGGCGTGCCGTCATAATACATGGCCGTGATCTCTTCCACGCCGCCGGTCCCATCGGCGTTGAGGATCATTATTTGGCCTTGCGTTTCGCCGGACACCCCGTCCACGGTCTTCTCACCGTCCAGCTTTACAAACCGGCCGGCCTGTTCGACAAACCCGTAAATCTCCGACGCCGGCACATAACAAGATCCGGACAGGCCGGTGAATACGGCCTGGCCGCTGCCCCGTTGGGCCAGAAACACCTTTCCCGGATCCAGGTCGGTATGCATGGCGATGGCGTGGGACCCGTCGAACTCGCTGACCGTTTGACGAAAGGCCTCCGCCACCGAGTCGGTCTTTTCCAGCTTTTGTTCGATACGAAGGGGAATGATCTTGGTGTCCGTACTGATGGACGGATCGATGCTTTTTCCGGTTTCCGTTTCGTACGCCCTGCTCAGGTGGTAATAATTATCGATATCCCCGTTCAGGCAGGCGTGAATGATGCCCCGCTGCCGGTCGTCATTTTCCACCGGATGGCAATTGGGTTCGCTGATTTCCCCCACCGACGCCCAGCGGGTATGGGCCAGCACACTCTGGTGAACCCGGGGAAGGGTCAACAGCCGGGAAAAGATGGCGTCCTTGCGCACTTGCTCGCGCAAAAAGGCCACGTTGTCACCCAGGCGTCCGATCTCTGCCGCCACCTTGAAAACAAACGCCACGGAAACCCCGGCCGCACAGTCCTCGTTTATCCGAATACTGCCGTTGACCAGCACGGGGTCGCCGGCGCGGCGCTCCAGTTCCTGGAGCCGGCCCTCTTCGGCCAATACCTGTCGGAACCGGGAAAAGACGTCTTCGTCGAAAACGGACAAAACGGAAATGCCGGCCGAGTCTCTTCCCCGGACCTCCAGGCGGTCCAGATTGTTAAAAACCAGATTGATTTCCCGTAACAGATCCACGGCGTGATCGGGCATGTCCCCCGGGGCAAGCTCGGCCGGATGAGCCAGGTCCTTGATCTTGTCGATGTTGGCCAGGGTGTCGTGTTTCAGCGTCCAATAGACGTCCTTGAGCCGTTCCGTTTGGACCCAGAAGTCTTGAGCCCGTTTCCAGGTCAACCATTCCTTGGCTTCCGCCAGGGCCTGCTGGGCATCGCCGACGATTCTCTCCAGGGCGGTACACAGGGCGGCCAGCCGAACCTGATACTCCCGATGGGTGAACAATCGCCGGAAAAGCGCCGGATCCTTCCCCTGTTCCCCCAACGCCGCAAGTCGGGCGATCAAGGCGTCCGTGTCTCCGGAAGGAGATTCCGGATCTTCCTTTCCCTGCCCCAACCGCTGGGAGAATTGTTCGGCAATGGTATTGACCACTCCCTCCAGTTCCGCCACCAGGTCTTCCGGGTCCTGTCCGGCGGGAGGGGCCTTGAAGGCCAGTAAACCGGTGATGCCGCAGCTCACCGTAGCCGGCTGGTAGGGAAACAGGACCAGGGACCCATACGGCACGTTACCCAAAGACCTGCCCCAAAAAACGCCCGTAATCCCAATTTTATCCAACCACTGTTCGATACGCATGATCCATCCAGCTCCGTATTAAAACCCACGCCCGCTGGGCGTCATTGGATTAATCTCCTTTCGGGCGCCGCCCTAGTGCTCCAGACAGAGCTTGGAAATGTCGTCGGGCGGCGGTACCGGATAGGCCCCGTTGAAACAGGCCAAACAAAACATCTCGTGATCATACCCGGTCGAATCCAACATGCCGGTCAGACTCAGGTACCCCAAGCTGTCCAGACCGATGTAGCTTTGCACCTCTTCCACCGAGTGCTGACAGGCAATCAACTCCCCCTTGGTGGAAAAATCGATCCCATAATAGCACGGATAGCGATGCGGCGGACAGCTCACCACCATGTGCACTTCCTTGGCCCCGGCCTCCCGCAGCGCCTTGATGCGCATCTTACTGGTCGTGCCCCGGATAATGGAATCTTCCACGATTACCACCCGCTTTTGATTCAAAATGTCCCGTACCGGGTTGAGTTTGACCTTGACCCCGAAATCCCGCATCGACTGGGTGGGTTCGATAAACGTCCGGCCCACATAGTGGTTTCGGATCACGCCCATCTCCATGGGAATACCCAGGCCTTGGCAGTAGCCGAGGGCGGCATAGTTTCCCGAGTCGGGAAACGGCATCACAAAGTCGGCCTCGATCGGGTATTCCTTGGCCAGTTGCCTCCCGAGCCGTTTTCGTACCGCGTATACATTTTGGCCGAAAATGTTACTGTCCGGGCGGGCGAAGTAAATATATTCAAAGATGCAAAAACTGCACGGCCGCGCCGAAAACGGGGTCAGGGATTTGAGACCGGTATTGTCGATAATGAGGATTTCTCCCGGCTCGATATCCCGCAAATACTGGGCATCCACCAAATCCAAGGCGCAGGTTTCAGACGCCACGATGTATCCCCCGTTCAACATGCCCAGACAAAGCGGTCGGAACCCTTGGGGATCCCGGAATGCAATCAGCTTGTCCTCGGTCATCAAGGTGCACGAATAGGCCCCTTCGATTTGATGGACCGCGGTGACCAGCGCGTCTTCGATACCGTTTTGCAAATTTCGGGCAAGGAGATGGACGATGATTTCACTATCCATGGTGGTTTGAAAGATAGACCCGCGCCCCTCCAGGTCACGCCTCAACTGTCTGGCATTGGTCAGGTTCCCGTTGTGACCGATGGCCAGAGACATATTCCCGTGGGTGACCACGAAGGGCTGGGCATTTTTGGCGACGGAAGAGCCGGTGGTCGAATACCGGACATGACCGATGGCCGCTTTTCCGGGGAGCCGGTTGAGGGTCTTTTCGTCAAATACCTCGGAAACCAACCCCATTCCCTTATACTCCTGAACCGTCGTACCGGTGGACGTCACAATGCCGCAGCTTTCTTGCCCCCGGTGTTGCAACGCGTATAACCCGAAATAGGTCAATTTGGCCGCCGCGTCTTGCCCGAAGACGCCGAAAACGCCGCAGGACTCTTTCGGACCTTCCGAAACGGCGCACCCGCAGGGATTCCTACCGGGTACTTGTCGACATACCTTCACGTGCTTCTCCTAATCGAAAGAAATGCGTATGTGCCATAGGTGAACTGCTGGAAATCCGGGACTCCAGAGGTGTTTGACCTTCAACGGGGGCTCTGACATCTCCTTACGCTCCAACCGATGACCGCTGTCCGTCAGACGCATGCCGGCGTTTATCTCTGCGGATCCTCCCCCGAGGCCACTTCACAGCGGCGATGAAAGGTCTGGATCGAGCAGACCGCCAGGCCCTGGGTCTTCATGGCTTCAATGGCGTCGGCCATAGCGCCGGCTCCCGCCAGGGTAGTAGCATAGGGCAGTTCATATCTCAACACGGTGCGTCGAATAATGACCGCCCCGCCGGCGCTTTCTTTCCCGGAGGGCGTATTGATCACCAGCTGTATCTGCCGGTTCTTGATCAGGTCGGTGACGTTGGGTCGGCCCTCCGCGATCTTTTTGATCCGTTGATTGGTTATTCCCGCCGCGGCCAAGTACCGGGAGGTTCCCGCCGTGGCCATGATGTCGAAGCCCATATCGTAGAGCTTCTGCACGATGGGCCACGCCTTTTCTTTGTCCGAATCCTTCACACTGACGAACACGGTGCCCGACGTGGGCAAATGTTGTCCCGCCGCCAACTGGGACTTGGCGAAGGCCCGGCCGAAATCATCGTCGATTCCCATGACCTCGCCGGTGGATTTCATCTCCGGCCCCAGAATCACATCCACGTCGGGAAAACGACTAAAAGGAAAGACCGATTCCTTGACGGACACATGATGGGGCCGAACCGGGTTGGCAAAACCCAACTCTTTTAAGGACTTGCCGAGCATGACCTTGGTGGCCAACTTGGCCAGCGGCACCCCGGTGGCCTTGCTGACAAAGGGGACGGTCCGTGACGCCCGGGGATTGACCTCCAGCACGAACACCTCATCGCCCTTCACCGCGAATTGGATGTTCAGCAAACCGATGACCTTGAGTTCCTTGGCCAGGGCCCGGGTTTGGGCGCTGATATTTTCCAGAAAAGCGCGCGACAGCCCCCGCGGGGGTAAGACGCAGGCGCTGTCTCCGGAGTGGATCCCCGCCGCCTCGATATGTTCCATAATGCCGCCGATCACCGTCGTTTCGCCGTCACAAATGGCATCCACGTCCACTTCCACCGCATCTTCCAGAAACTTGTCGATCAATATCGGGTGATCCGGGGAGGCCAGTTTGGCTTGATGCGTGAAGGCCGCCAGGGATTCTCGGTCATAGACGATTTGCATGGCCCTGCCCCCCAAGACGTACGAGGGTCGAACCATCACGGGAAACCCGATCCGCTCGGCCAGCCGAAGGGTCTCCGCCACATCCATGCCGCTGGCGTTGTCCGGCTGTTTCAGGCCCAGCTTTTGAAGCACGTTCTTAAAGAGCTCCCGGTCTTCCGCCAGGGCGATGCTCTCCGCCTGGGTCCCGATAATCGGAACCCCGGCCTCGGCCAGGGGCGTGCACAGGTTGAGCGGCGTTTGACCGCCGAACTGCACGATTACCCCGGAAGGGGCTTCCCCATCCACAATATTCAAGACATCTTCTTTGGTCAGCGGTTCGAAATAGAGTTTGTCCGAGGTGTCATAATCGGTGCTCACCGTTTCCGGATTGCTGTTGACCATGACGCTTTCGATGCCTTCCTCCGCCAAGGCAAACGCGGCCTGGACACAACAGTAGTCGAATTCGATCCCTTGGCCGATGCGATTCGGGCCGCCCCCGAGTATGACCACCTTGGATCCGGCGGACACCCGGGCTTCGTTCTCCCGTTCGTAGGTGGAATAATAATAGGGTGTGCGGGCTTCGAACTCCGCGCCGCAGGTATCCACCAGTTTGTACACCGGGGTAATGTCCAATTCCCTTCGCAATCGCCGCATATCGTCTTCCGTCCGCCCGAGAAGATATCCCAGTTGGACGTCGGAAAACCCGAAGTCCTTACTCCGCGCCAACAGATCTCGTCCCGGCGGGGTCTCCGATTCGGATATCTCTGCTTCCAAGGCGATGATACGAGCGATCTGGCGCAAAAACCACGGATCGATGCCGCTCAGGTGATAGAGTGTCTCCAGGTCGATGCCGGCCTTGATGGCGTAGGCAAGGTAAAATATCCGTTGAGAGTTCGGGTTGGCCACATTGGCCTTGATTTCCTCCACCGAGGGCGTCTTACCCTCCCACCCCGGCAACTGTTTCCCGTCGGCGCCGAGTCCGAATCGGCCGATCTCCAGGGACCGCAAGCCCTTCTGCAGAGCCTCTTTGAAAGTCCTGCCGATGGCCATCGTCTCACCCACCGACTTCATGGCGGTGGTCAGGTGATCCTGCGTTTCGGGAAATTTTTCAAAGGTCCACCGGGGAATCTTGACCACACAGTAGTCGATGGTCGGCTCAAAGGAGGCCACCGTCTCGCCGGTAATGTCATTGGGAAGCTCGTCGAGCGTATACCCCACGGCCAGCTTAGCGGCCATCTTGGCAATCGGAAATCCCGTCGCCTTGGAGGCCAGCGCCGAACTCCGGGACACCCGGGGATTCATCTCGATGACCACCATCCGACCGTTTGTGGGATCCACGGCGAACTGGATATTCGATCCCCCGGTCTCCACCCCGATTTCTCTGATGACGGCAATGGCGGCATCCCGCATGGTCTGATATTGCTGATCCGTCAAGGTCTGCGCCGGGGCCACGGTGATGCTGTCCCCGGTATGAACGCCCATGGGATCGAAGTTTTCGATGGAACAGACAATGACCACATTGTCTTTGAGGTCCCGCATGACCTCGAGTTCGAACTCTTTCCATCCAATGACGGACTCTTCCAACATGATCTGATGGGTCAAGCTGGCATCCAGACCCCAGGCGGCCCACCGCTCCAGATCTTCGGGATTATAGGCGACACCGCCGCCGGTCCCCCCCAAGGTAAAGCTGGGACGGACGATAATCGGATACCCGATCTCCCGGGCGATGTCTCTGGCTTGGTCCATGGTGCGGGCGATACCGCTTTCCGGGACCCGCAACCCGATACGGGCCATGGCGTCTCGAAATAGATCCCGTTCTTCCGCCTTCTTGATCACCTCCACGGAGGCACCGATCATCTCCACATCATAGGCGTCGAGAACCCCCATCCGGGCCACCTCGATAGCGGTATTCAACCCCGTTTGCCCCCCCAGGGTGGGCAGAAAGGCGTCGGGCCTTTCTTTTTCGATGATCATGGCCACGATCTCCGGGGTAATGGGCTCGATATAGGTATGATCCGCCATTTCCGGATCGGTCATGATCGTTGCCGGATTGCTGTTGGCCAAAACGATCTCATAGCCTTCTTCTTTGAGGGCTTTACACGCCTGGGTGCCCGAATAGTCGAACTCGCAGGCCTGGCTGATGATAATCGGTCCCGAGCCGATGATCATGATCTTCGATATGTCGGTTCGCTTCGGCACTATTCCCACTCGATCGTACTGGGGGGTTTGGAACTGATGTCGTAAACCACCCGGTTGACGCCTCTCACCTCGTTGATAATGCGATTGGAAATCTTTCCCAACAGGTTGTGGGGAAGCTTGGCCCAATCGGCGGTCATGGCATCTTTACTGGTCACCGCCCGTATGGCGATGATGTCTTCATAGGTGCGCTGATCCCCCATGATCCCGACACTCTTTAACGGCAGGAGCACGGCGAAGGACTGCCACAGCTTTTTGTACAACCCCGCCGCCCGGATTTCCTCCAGGAGAATGCCGTCGGCCTTGCGCAACACGGAAAGCCTGGCCTGGGTTACTTTTCCGATAATCCGGATCGCCAACCCGGGACCGGGAAAGGGTTGCCGCCAGATCAAGCCCTCGGGAAGACCGAGTTCTTTGCCCAGGCGGCGGACCTCGTCCTTGAACAGATGCTTCAGTGGCTCGATGAGCGTCAACCGCATCTTTTTGGGAAGCCCGCCCACATTATGATGAGACTTGATCACCACACTGGGTCCCCCAAACGTGGATTGTGATTCGATAATATCGGGATAAAGGGTCCCTTGTCCCAGGAAGGCGATGTCCTTGAGTTTTCCCGCCTCTTCCTCAAACGCCTCGATGAAGGTGTGCCCAATGATCTTGCGCTTTTTCTCCGGATTTTCCACATCTTTCAGTCGGGACAGAAACCGCTTTCGGGCCCGTACAAATCTCAGGTTGAGCTTCAGGTGCTCCTTGAAAACCGACTTGACTTCCTCGGCCTCCCCTTTCCGCAGCAGTCCGTTATCCACAAAGATGCAGATCAGGTTCTTGCCGATGGCTTGGTGAAGCACCATGGCCGTCACCGAGGAATCCACGCCGCCGCTCAACCCCAGAATGACCCGCCGGTCACCCACCTGGGACCGAATCTCGGCAACCGCCTGGGTCATGAATGACTTCATGGTCCAGGTTCGCTTGCATCCACAGACCTCGAACAAGAAGTTTCTAAGCATCTTCTTGCCCCGGACGGTGTGTGACACTTCCGGATGGAACTGCACCCCGTACAACTTGCGCCCTGCGTCTTCTATGGCGGCCATTCGGGTGTTTGAGGTCGAACCGATGGCCCGAAAGCCCGCAGGTGGCTTTTCGATCGCGTCGCCGTGACTCATCCAACACCGGGTGGGGCTTCGGATCCCCTTGAAAATCCCCGAATCGTGCTGGATCTGGAGCTCCGCCAATCCGTATTCCCGTTTTTCCGCCTGATGGACCCGTCCCCCCAGGGCATTGGCCATATAGTGGAGACCATAACAGATGCCCAGCACCGGAATTCCCAGTTCGAATATGGCTTCGTCCGCCTTGGGGCTGCCCGTTTCATAGATGCTGGCCGGTCCACCGGACAAGATGAGCCCTTCCGGCGCCAGGGCGCGGATATCCTCGATCTTGATGCTGGGCGGTTCAATCTGACAATAGACCCGATGTTCCCGGATGCGCCGGGCGATAAGTTGATTATACTGCGAGCCGAAATCAATAACCAGAATCACTGCTGGACCCTTTCAGGCCGGTCGAAGCATCTGCTCAGCCACCTTTTCTTCGGTTGATCATCCGGACAAATTCGTCGAATAAATAATTGGCGTCATGGGGCCCCGGGAAGGCCTCCGGATGATACTGGACGGAGAAAATCGGCAACTCCCGATGTCTCAACCCCTCGACGGTCTGGTCGTTTAAGTTGATGTGGGTAATCTCCACCTGGGCATCGGCAATGGAATCGATATCCACACAAAACCCGTGATTTTGGGCGGTAATCTCGACTTTGCCCGTGGATAGATTCTTCACCGGGTGATTCGACCCGTGATGACCGAACTTCAGTTTATAGGTCCGTCCGCCGAAGGCCAGCCCCAACAACTGATGCCCCAGGCAAATACCGAAAATCGGATACCGGGGGATCAAGGCCCGAATCGTGTCTACCACGTAGG
>CAZHHS010000069.1:0-813 GCA_964532395.1 uncultured Desulfobacterales bacterium
GTATGGGGGCGACGATACGAATACTGGCGGCCCTGAGGGCTAGGGAGAGGTCGTCGGCTAAGTTTACGATCCGATTGATCTTGACGCCTGGCGCCGGCTCATATTCATACATGGTAACCACCGGGCCTGGCGTTACGGCCACGACCTGACCGGAGACATCGAAATCGTTAAGTTTTTTCTCGAGCAGTCTGGACTGCATCTGAAGACTTTCCCGATCCATCCGTGTGTCATCGTCTTCTGATGGGTCCAGCAGGCTTATCGAGGGAAGTTTGAATCCATTATCCTCATTCATGAATTCAAAGACCTCCTGTCGGGGAGGTGGCGATTCCTTGAAGGGCTTAGGGGGCGGTTCCACAATTTTGGGTGCTGAGCGACGGGCTTTAGAGACGGCTTTATCCCGTCGCTGGCTTTTTAGTTTGCTTGCTCGATGGCGGCGTTCCTTGTAGATTGCCCAGGATGACTTGATGTGGCTTCCCACCTTCACACAGCAGCCGGCCCATGCCTTGCCGAAGGCCACCAGGGATACCCGCGTGGTCATAATGAAAGCGATGATCCACGCGGTTACCAAAAAGATGAAGCTGCCGGTCGTGCTGATATAGGACTCCACTATTTTTGCCAGAGGGATTCCCACGATCCCGCCGCTGGAAAACCGTTTTCCCATAACCGTGTAATGGGCCTGATACAGGCTCAGAAATGCACCGGTGGTTATCATCAACAACACACCACCGGCAAGGGAAATAAGAAGGGTGTTTTTCGGCAAGCCCTTAAAGATATAGACGGTTACGATACACAACACGACGGGCATCCAAAAGG
>CAZHHS010000069.1:823-5943 GCA_964532395.1 uncultured Desulfobacterales bacterium
ACCGAACAGAAAAACCACAACTCCCGCGGTGTGGGCACGGGCGGGGCCGAAGAGATTGTGCAGTTCTCCGGAGACTTGAATCCGATTGATGGAGGGATCAGAAGGATGATAGGACAACAAGCTGACCGTTACAAAAATCAGAACAAAGGTGAAGATGACGCCCAGGATTTCCTTTCGCATCTTGTTCGTTGTCATACCTCCAAGATAATGGGGAAAATGACAGGTCTTCTCTGGATGACAGAATAGAGATACTTTTGCAAGGCCTTTTTAATCTTGCTGCGCAGCACATCCGGGCGGTTGGGCCCTTCTGTCTGGTCGTCCCGGATGGTGTCAGCGATTATCTCTTTGGTGGCCTCCAGCGTATCGCTTTTATCACTGTCCGTCACAAACCCATGGGATTCCAGGGTGGGTTCCTTAATCATGTTTCCCGTCTGCCCGTCGATGACGATGGTGGCGATGATCAGTCCTTCTTGCGAGAGGTACCGCCGCTCTTTCAATATACTTCTTTCCACATCTCCGACACCCTTGCCGTCAATAAGTACCCGTCCGGAGGGCACAGAGCCGTCAATACGTCCGCCCGTATCGTCGAAACATATGACTTGGCCGTCCTGGGCCAGAAGAATATCATCCGAAGAGATGCCCACGTCGTGAGCCAAATGCGTATGCCGGATGAGATGACGATACTCGCCATGGATCGGGATGAAGTATTTTGGCTTGGTGAGGTTAATCATCAGCTTTAGCTCTTCCTGAAAAGCGTGGCCGGAGACATGGATATCGGAGACCTTCTCGTAGATAACCGTCGCGCCCCCCTTATAAAGGCGATTGATGATATGTGTGATGGCTCGCTCATTACCGGGAATGAATTTGGACGACAAGATCACCGTATCGCCGTCCTTGATTCGGATCTGCTTGTGCATGTCCATGGCGATGCGATGGAGAACCGACATGGGCTCGCCCTGACTTCCGGTGGTGACGATGACCACTTCCCGGTCCGGTGTATCTTTAATCTTTCCGGTGGTTATTTCCATCTGTTCGGGGATATCAAGAAGCCCCAGGCTTTTGGCGATGGTTACGCCGGCAACCATGCTGCGTCCGCAAAAGACGATCTTGCGACCCTCCGCTCGGGCGGCTTTGACGATCTGTTGAATGCGTGCGATGTTGGACGAAAACAAGGCGACAATGATCCGACCCCGGCAGTCTTCAAAGATGCCGTGGAGCTTGTCACCGATTTCCGTTTCCGAGAGCGTGTATCCTTCCCGTTCCACATTCGTCGAGTCCGACAACAAGGCGAGGACGCCCCGTTCCCCGTATTCGGCAAACCGATTTATGTCCGTGAGTTCTCCCTGAACCGGTACCTGATTAATCTTGAAATCTCCCGAGTGAATGATGAGGCCTACCGGGGTTCGGATTGCCAGGCCTACCCCGTCGACGACGCTGTGGCTGACCCGGATGAACTCGACCTGAAACGGGCCGATTTCGCGTTCCTCTCGGGGCTTGATTTCGATTAAAGGGGGGAGAGCGTCGATGTTGTGAGAGCGCAATTTGTGACGAACCAATGCCAACGTAAACGGAGTGCCGTAGATCGGCGCGTTGATCTCGCCGAGCAGATACGGCAACGCCCCGATATGGTCTTCGTGGCCGTGGGTCAATATGATCCCCTGAATCATGGACCGCCGGTCTTTCAGGTAAGTAATGTCCGGCACGACGATGTCGATGCCTAACATGTAGTCTTCCGGGAACATGAGACCGGCATCGATGACCATGAGGTTGTCTTTATACTCAAACACCATCATGTTGAGTCCGATTTCACCCAATCCGCCGAGAGGGATGATCTTTAGTGGTGTGTCCAACGGCTTTTAATCCTTGCTAGGTCTGTTTGCATGACGTCCCGTATTTCTCTCATCAACCGGTTTTTTCCCTTTTTACCGAAACGGGTGGTGGATACGGGAGGGGCGATGCGGACGATAACGCATCCCGGTTTAAAATGAATGCTGCCTTTGGGCAAGACCTGGTGAGTGCCATAGATGGCAATCGGTACAATCGGTCGCTCGGCACGGAGGGCCAGGTGAAATCCGCCCGGTTTGAATGGTTTCAGTCGATCGTCCGAGCTCCGGCTTCCCTCGGGAAAAATGATGACCGAAACCCCTGAAGCAATCTTTTGGGCGGCGGCCAGTAAGCTTTTATGGGCCGCCTTTCGATTGGAACGGTCGATACGAATGTATCCCGCCCGGGCCAACGCCGGTCCGAAGAGCGGAATATGGAACAGTTCTTTTTTGGCCAGCCATCGAAACTGTACGGGGAGACAGGCAAAAAGGACCAGGATGTCAACCATGCTCTGGTGGTTTGCCATGAAAACCAGGCCTTGACCCGGTTGCACATGGTGTGTCCCTTCGGTGCGAACGGTAACGCCGGCGATAAAGAGAATGCCCCTGGCCCAGAGCTTACCCACAGTGTGAATCCGACGACTGTCGCGCTCAAACACAGATATGGCAAGGGCCAGGAAAGAGCCCAGAATCGTGGTAACCACTACCCATATGATGACGATAACCCTGTGCATTAAAGGCCATAATATCCGGGGAAGAAATGGGTGTTTCTAGCAGCCTGTCGGAAAACTTCCGGTTTCGCTCTGGCTGATCGTTTTTGGACATTTCTAAGCTTGCTTCGCTGAAACGCCAAAACTCGGCTAACCGCCTCAAACAGTTGCCATTTCTTGACGCTCAGCTTCTCTAAGAAATGTTGACAAAAACGATCAAAGTCGCTTCTCTGGAAGTTTTTCGACAGGCTGCTAGCTGAGAATCTTGAGTTTTTCGAATAACTTGTCGGCAAAATAGATGATATTTTCCCTTTGGGCCGGATTGGCGTAATCGATACAATCACAACGAACCCGGTTGGTTGTTCGAATCAACAATTCGAAGGAAATCGACGTGGGCTGCAACTCAACCGCGAAATAAAAGGGCTGACACTTTATATGAGCCGCCTGGACCTTGTTTAAGAGGTTTTGTTGCAAGGGGACCCAATAGAGACCTTCCACTTGGCTCGGCCCGTACTGTTCATCCAGGTAATCCCGAAGCTTTTGATAATCATCGGGTCTGAGTTCGTCGATTCGGTATTGTTTCATTGTCTATGTCGTACCACAGGGCCATCCGAGAATAAAGGAAAAACTGTTGGGGGTGCTTGCGATATATATGGAAAGTTCAGGGTTTAAAGGGCTTCCCCATCGAGGGGGAGGGGGAAATGAAAAAGCCTGCAGCACGCTCTGTGCTGCAGGCTTTTGCCCAAGGTGAGTCATTGCTATTTGTTGTCTCGGACTTCCTCGAAGTCCGCATCGACCACATCCTCGTCCTGAGCGGATTGGGAAGTGTCGCCACCGGCTGCGCCTTCGGCTCCGCCGGCAGCCTGACCGCCTGCCTGGCCGGCTTCCGAGGCTTGCGAATACATAGTCTCGGCCAGTTTGTGAGACGTTTGCATCAATTCTTCGCTGGCGGTTTTGATCGCCTCGGTATCAGACCCTTCCATCGCTTTCTTGAGTTTATCAATGGCACCTTCGATGTTGGTCTTGACAGTGGGATCCACTTTGTCGCCCAGCTCTTTCATCGACTTTTCAGTCTGGTAAATCAGGCTGTCCGCGTGATTCCTGGCTTCCACCAGCTCTTTTTGTTTCTTGTCCTCTTCTGCGTGTACTTCCGCTTCTTTGACCAGTTTTTCGATTTCTTCCTCCGACAGCCCACTGGAAGCGGTAATTTGTATCGACTGTTCTTTACCCGTTCCCAGATCCTTTGCCGACACATGCACAATTCCGTTGGCATCGATGTCAAAGGTTACCTCGATTTGAGGGACACCCCGCGGCGCGGGGGGGATACCGACCAGTTCGAAACGGCCTAATGTCTTGTTATATTCCGCCATTTCACGTTCCCCTTGCAGGACATGAATGGAGACCGCCGACTGGTTGTCCGCTGCGGTGGAAAATATCTGACTCTTCTTTGTGGGAATGGTGGTATTCTTTTCAATTAACTTCGTGCAAACGCCACCCAGGGTTTCAATGCCCAGGGACAACGGTGTTACGTCCAGTAGAAGGACATCCTGTACATCTCCCTGCAAGACACCGGCTTGGATCGCAGCGCCGACAGCGACCACTTCATCGGGGTTTACCCCTTTGTGAGGGTCTTTGCCGAATATATCCTTTACCTTTTGCTGGACAGCCGGCATACGTGTCATACCGCCGACTAAAATTACTTCGGCGATTTCCGAGGATTTAACCCCGGCATCCTTGAGAGCGGTTTCACACGGCGGTACCAACTGACCCAACAACTCTTCGCACAGCGATTCGAGTTTTGCTCGGGTCAACGGGATGTTCAAGTGTTTCGGACCGCTTGCATCGGCGGTGATAAAGGGCAGGTTCACGTCCGTTTGCATAGAGGAGGAAAGCTCCATTTTGGCCTTTTCCGCAGCTTCTTTCAACCGCTGAAGGGCCATCTTATCCTGACGGATATCGATGCCCTGATCCTTTTTGAATTCGTCGGCCAAATAGTCGATCACCTTTTGATCAAAGTCTTCCCCCCCTAAATGGGTGTCGCCATGGGTTGACTTGACCTCAAAGACCCCTTCCCCGATTTCCAGGATGGAGATATCAAAGGTTCCGCCACCCAAGTCGAATACGGCGATCTTTTCGTCCTTTTTCTTGTCCAGGCCGTAAGCCAGGGATGCGGCCGTAGGTTCGTTGATGATTCTTTGCACATTAAGACCGGCGATCTTTCCGGCATCCTTCGTGGCTTGCCGTTGACTGTCGTTAAAATAAGCCGGAACGGTAATAACCGCCTCAGTGACCGATTCTCCCAAATATTCCTCCGCCGTTTTCTTCATGGCCTGAAGGATATGGGAAGAGATCTCAGCCGGGCTGTGGGCTTTTCCCTGAATCTCAATGTGAACATCTCCGTTCTCGGCTTGCACGATTTTGTACGGACAGATCTCTTTGTCCCGCTGTGCTTCTTTGGATGCATACTTACGGCCGATGAGACGCTTGACCGCAAACACCGTATTCTCGGGGTTGGTAATGGCTTGGCGTTTAGCTGCCTGCCCCACCAGACGCTCTCCGCTGTTGTTCCAGGCCACCATGGACGGCG
>CAZHHS010000069.1:6043-9517 GCA_964532395.1 uncultured Desulfobacterales bacterium
GCTGCCTGCCCCACCAGACGCTCTCCGCTGTTGTTCCAGGCCACCATGGACGGCGTGGTTCGCCCACCTTCCGGGTTTGTAATGACCTTCGGCTCCTTTCCCTCCATAATCGCCACACACGAATTGGTCGTTCCTAGATCGATCCCTATTACCTTACTCATCGTTTCCCTCCTTAACAATTCTATATTAAACGGTAAAACCGGCTATAACAATTTGCGTTCTTAGATCTATGAGTTGCACGACCGCTCCAATTGGGCATTCTCCGGTTTTTTCGAAACAATCACCATGGCGGGCCTCAACAGTCGGCTATGAAGCATATAGCCCTTTTGAAGCTCTTTGGAGACGGTGCCATCCGGATACTGTTCGGTTTCTTCCTGTGAGACCGCTTGATGAACGTTTGGATCAAACGGTTTCCCTTCACTTTCCACAGGCGTGACGCCGAATCGCTTCAGTACGTCGGTGAGGCCTTCCAGCGTCATTCGTACCCCTTCTTTGAGGCTTTCAACCGCCGACTCCGTGCCGGTTGACTCAACGGACAAAGCCCGTTCCAGGTTGTCTACAATCGGCAGAATATCCTTAATCAGGCTTTCATTGGCAAAACGCCTGAAGTCATCCATTTCCCGTTGACTTCGCTTTTTATAGTTTTCAAATTCTGCCGTGACCCTCAAAAGTCGATCATAATTCTCCCGGGCCTTAGCCTTGGCGGTTTCCAGTACGTCTTCCAGGTGCTCCCCTTCCTCGGCACCCCGGATTGGTTCTCCTTCCTCGCTTTCAGGCTTCGGTTGATCATCCGGTGACAGTTCCGGCGTTTCTGCGGTTGTATCGGTCGCGGCTTTCTTCTTACGAGTCAATGCGATTTCTTATCCTTTCTTGTTTGGTATTCACCCTCTTGTTTGGTAGTCGCTTTCGGCAAGGGCCACGGCCGCCGCCCAATTGACTACCGGCTCAAAAATGCGCGAGATCCGTGCGTTGGCACAAACCCCTGCGTTACACATCCTTTTAGGTTTGGGGCGCGTCGGCCGCTTTTGCCTACCGCTAGAACCAAGAATCCCGGAGACCCTGAATCCGTCTCACGGATGCCATCGCCTAGCGTGTCGCGGAACATTGCAAGATATGCAAGGAACATAAGAACCGACTATGGGTTTGTCAAGGGCGTGCCGGTGAAGAATACCTATTCAACCCCTAATCCCGGTATGTGTGAGGGAGCGGCAGAGCGGCGATTCAGCGTCGTACCGACGCCCCTGGAAGGTCCGCCGGTCTTCCAGGCCCTGGTTGATCATCGATAAGGTCTGACCTTTTCGGGTGGCCCAAGAAGGCCCGATAAGGGTCCTGGGATCCGGATCACCGGTGAGACGCTGGAGTATGGTTTCGGGATGAAGGTGTTCCAAAAAGTGAATGACCCAGTCCACGTAGGTCTCTTGGCTCAGCGGTAAGTACCGCCCGCTTTTCAATTGTGCAGCCAGCGGGGCGTCGGCTTCGATATATAGATTGTGGATTTTAACGGCATCGACCCGCAGGCGAGCCAGCAACCGGGCGGTTCGGACAACGTCTTGAAGTGATTCTCCCGGAAGTCCCAATATCACATGGGCACAAATACGGATGTCCCTTCCCTGAGTGAGGTCGACGGCGCGCACGAAGTCCGCCACGGTGTGCCCCCGGTTGATTTGTTGTAAGGTGCGATCACGGGCGGACTGGAGTCCGTATTCGATCCACACCATGTGGGTTGAGGTGTAGGATTCGATGAGTGCCAATTTCGTCGAATCCACACAATCGGGTCGAGTCCCAATAGCCAAGCTCACGATATCCGGGTCCCGAAGGGCGTCGTCGTAGCGACGCTTTAAGACTTCAACCGGGGCATAGGTGTTGGTAAAGGCCTGAAAATAAGCAATAAACTTTTTTGCCTTGTATCGAGCAGCCATCCGGGCCTTGCCCTCCCGGATTTGTGCTTCGATGGATTGCCCCCGGTTCGCCGCACCTGACCCGGCCCCCTTGCCATTGCAGTAAAGACACCCCGTTTTTGATAGCGTGCCGTCACGGTTGGGACAGGAGAAACCGGCGTCTACGGTAATCTTTTGGACACGACATCCGAATGCATGTCTTAGATACGTGTTAAAGTCGTTGTACCGTTCGTTCATCGGCAAGCGGTGGATTTGGGTGAAGTGTGTGGGGTATTTGACAGGCGCTTGCCATCACGCGGCTTTGCTACCTCCCAGCGGTGTCGGCAAAGCGTTGATAGCCCATGGCTTGGTTGCGCACCCTTTCTTGAGTCCCTTACTCGGCACCTCGACTCGTCATATTAAGGCCAGAACCATTCCACGACACGGGGTGGTTCCTTACCGCTGCTTCCTCCCGGACCTGACGGGGTTCGCAACCTCCCGTTGCGTGGCGCCCGGCCAGCGACAAGTCTTGGGACGAGAATCGCAGACCCTCAAAAGGGAAGTCGGCCCCGCATAAGCGGATTTCGGGCAACAGGACACCGCTAACTTCCCGCCTAGCACAACCAAGCCCCCTCTGTATAAAGGATCGAGGGGGCGATTTCAACCGTAAAAGCGGGCGGGCCGGTGGGGCGGCCGCTTTTTACTTGACTTCGGCTATATAAAAAAACTAATGTTTATAGTATATTAGCTAATGTGACGGCACGAATGAAAAGGGTTTACAAGATGGGCAAGATTCCCGGTAACCATCCGCTGATCACGGCGGTTGCCACGACCCTAAGACGGTATGATATGGTAACCCACGGGGATCGGATCTTGGTCGGTGTTTCGGGCGGTCCGGATTCGATTGCACTTCTTCACTGTTTGCTCGCATTATGCGATGAGTGGTCCTTCACACTGATCGTGGGTCACTTGAATCACGGGCTTAGAAAAGATAGCGCCGATCAGGAAGCGGACTTCGTGAAAAGTGTCGCTGAGGATCTGGGGCTGGCCTATGAAACCGACAGGCAGGATGTGAAGCGGTTTTGCCGCGAATATGGACGGTCCTTGGAAGAAGGGGCTCGAGAGGTGCGTTATCGTTTCTACGATGCCGTAGCCCGACAGGTGGGTGCCCGGCGAGTTGCCTTGGGTCATCAGGCCGACGACAATGCCGAATCGATTATGATGCGTTTGTTACGGGGTACGGGCCCCAAAGGACTGGCCGGGATTCCGCCGGTGCGGGACCGGTGGATTATTCGCCCCTTCATCGATGTTTCCAGAAAGACGATCCTGCAATTCCTTCGGGAAAACGGACTTCGCTATGTCGAAGACCCGTCAAATCGGGACCCCCGGTACCTGAGGAACCGGATTCGGCATGAGCTGTTTCCCCTGTTGCATACATCGTACGGGTTTCAGGCGGTGCCGGTGCTGACGCGTTTGGCGGAGACCCTCAGGGAGGAAGAGGCGTTTTGGGAGGGGCAGGTGGCTCGGGCATTTCATCGTGCCTTGGTGGGAAAAGACGCCACCCGTATCGTCCTGTCGATCAAACATCTCAAAGCAT